>NZ_JBWKEC010000015.1:81333-212412 GCF_056435645.1 Amycolatopsis sp. NPDC043889 | reverse complement strand
TTGGTTTTCGCAGTGGGACGTTTCCCCCCGCGGGGGGATAGGGTTTGGGTGCGGGGGGGGGTGTGGGGTGGGGGGGGGGGGTGGGAGGGGGGTTCCCCCCCTTTTTCCCCCCCCACGACCCCTATCCAGACTCTCGCAAATGCCTCAAATCGGGCACTGTCACCCCAGGAATAGTCCCTTGTGGACAGTCGAGGAAGTGTCCGGGCTCCGTGGTGGGTTCGGCTCGCGCGGACGGCCTTGCCCGGCGGCGTCACTGTGGTCACGGGCCACCAGCAGCAACCGATGCGCCACAGACCCCGAAAGTTTTCCGCGACCGAAGGCAATCCGCCTCGCGTCCGGCACCGAAGGCCTGTCCTGACACCGGGATCAGGGGGTCATACGCAGCAGCGGGAGACCCGAGGGCGTGCGGATCTCCAGCGCCTTGATGTCCCCGGTGCGCATCGCGGTGCCGACCACGATATGCGCGGTGTCCTTGGGCATCGCGCGCCAGGACGCCAGCTCGCTGGTGCCACCGTCGGCGCCGACGGCGACCAGGATGTAGTCCCCGCTGCGGTTGCCGCCGTAGCTGCAGGTCATGTCGACCTTCGTGCCGGTCTCCGTGGCGGACATGGCGACTTCGGCGGTCACCGGGTAGTCGCCGAGCGGGGTCATCGGGTCGCCTGCCGCCACGACCGGCCCGGTCAGGACGACCACGAGCGCGACACCGGCGGCCACGGCCGCCCCGGCCGCGGTCGTGGTGATGGCCCGTTGGATCCGCCTTCCCCGGCGGACCCGTTTGAGCACGGTCGGCAGCAGGTCCGGCGAGGGCGCCGGTTCGTCCTCCAGCAGCGCCGGGGCACCGGCCTGGGCGAGCAGTCCGGGGATCCCGGCCAGGTCGCGCACGGATTCCGCGCACCGGTCGCAGACGCGAAGGTGTTTCTCGTAGGCGGACCGGTCTTCCGGGGACAACGCCCCGAGCACGTAGGCCGCGTCGTAGGTGGCGAAGGGGTCGGTCATTGAGTCACCCCTCTTTCCTCCAATATCAGCCGCAGCGCCCGCAACGCGTAGTGCGTCCGCGACTTGATCGTCCCTTCGGCCACACCCAGCCGTTTCGCGGCGTCGGCGACGGAGTAACCCTGGAAATAGCACAAGACGAGGACGTCCCGATGTCTCGGCGACAGTTCGCCGAGGGCTTCGGCGACCAGCCAGCCCTGGACGGCCCGTTCGGTGCCGTCGGTGACCGCCGTTTCGGGTGGTTGGCCGGTCACCACCTCGGGATGGGCCTCGGAAGCGCGCCAGTCGTCGATGGCGATCCGTCTCGCGACGGTGAACAGCCAGCCCCGCGCCGACCCTTCGGACTGGTCCAGCACCTTGGCGTTGCGCCAGGCCCGCAGCAGCGTCTCCTGGACGACGTCCTCCGCGCGGACCCGGTCGCCGCTGGTGAGGTGCAGCGCGTAGGACCACAGTGCCGCCGCGTGCTCGTCGTGCAAAGCCCGCATCAGCCGGTCCTCCGCGAATTCCTTCACCGATCCGTGCTTTCCCGGTTCAGGAGCAGCGGGAGCGCGAAGACCACGCAAGCCACTTCGGTGATCAGGCCCCACAGCTCGGCCTGGGTGGTGAAGCGTTCCGAGACGCCGAAGAACCCTGTGGTCAGCGAGAGCACGTACGCGCCCAGTGTCGCCAAGCCGAAACCGATGGCCGCGAGCGCGGGAAGCCAGTGGCGCCAGACCAGGACGGCGACCGCGATGACCACGCCCGCCACCACGTTCACCAGAAAGAGCGGGCCGACCACATCCGTTTCCGAGGCCCAGTCCTGCCATACGACGTAATGCACCCACGCCGAGCCGAGGAGGCCCGCCGCCACCACCGCCCGCAACAACCACCGGATCATGTCCGTATCTCTTTCCGCGTGTTCGGTTCCTCTATGCCTTTGAACACGGAAAAACGGGCCTCGCGGTTCAATCTCGCTCCCGATGGCCGCCGAAATTGAACCGGATGGCCGTCTGGACCGTGTGTAGGGGCATGACTGCCGAACTCCACTCCCGCCGCACCGTCCTGACCACCGGGGCCGCCGTCGCCGGCGCGGCCATCGGTGCCGTGGCCCTCACGGCCTGCGGAAGCGACAGCAACCCGCCGTCCGGTTCGACCGCCGCACCGCCCGCCGCCGCGCCGGGTGAGACCCTGACCGCGCTCTCCGACATCGAGGTCGGCAAGGCGAAGGCCGCCAAGACCGCCGACGGCAAGGACGTCATCGTCACCAGGACCGCCGAAGGCACGGCGGCCGCGTTCAGCGCGATCTGCACGCACCAGGGGTGCGCGGTCGTGCCCGAGGGCGCGGAGCTGAAATGTCCCTGCCACAACTCGATCTTCGACGCCGTGACCGGCGCGGTCAAAAAGGGACCGGCGGACCAGCCGCTGCCCTCGATCGCGGTCAAGGTCACGAACGGCCAGGTCGTCACGGCCTGAGAAAACGCGGAAAGGGTCCCTTTAGGACGGGAATTCCGTCCTAAAGGGACCCTTTCGGCAAGCTTTCAGCTGTCCCAGGTGAAAATCGGGTCGCCTGCCTCGACGTCGCCACCGGTGAGCAGCCCGGAAAGGACTTCCGCCTTCGCGTCCAGCGCCACCACGGGCACGATCGGCGAGTAGCCGGCGGCCTTGACCGCGTCGGGGTCCCAGCCGACCACCGGCTGCCCGGCGCGGACGGCCTCGCCCTTGACGACGTGGAGGGTGAACCCCTCGCCCTTCTGCTTCACGGTGTCGATCCCCAGGTGGACCAGCACGCCGCGGCCGTCTTCGGTGGCCACCACGAACGCGTGCGGGTGCAGGGTCACGACCGTCCCGTCCACCGGGGCGACCGCGTCCTGGCGTCCGCCCGAGGGCAGGACCGCGATGCCGGGGCCGACCATCGCCTGCGCGAAGACCGGATCGGGCACTTCGGTCATAGCGGTCGTCTTACCGCTCACCGGGCTGAGGATCTCGAGACTCACAGCAGATCCTCGATGTCGCTGGCGATGTTGTCGGCCTCGGGGCCCACGATGACCTGGACACCGGCCCCCATGCGCACGACGCCCATCGCACCGGCGGCCTTCAGCGCCGCCTCGTCGAGCAGGCTCATGTCTTCGAGCTCACAGCGGAGCCGGGTGATGCACCCCTCGACCTCGATGACGTTCTCGGCACCGCCGAGCCCCGCGAGGATCTTTTCCGCCCTGTCATCCGCCATCGCGGTCTCCCTGTTCCCTGTCGGTTTCCCACATGCGAACCAGCTGTACTACGCCGTTCGCCGACTCGCACGTGATCCCTGGCCACGAACGCGTAACGGTGGTTGACACCCGCTCGTGCGACGGAGCATCCTGCCCCATCGGATCATTGGTCTAGACCGGAACGTACCAATCTTCCGGACCAGATGCGAGTACGGGTTCCCCGACCGACCGGCCCGAAAGGACGGTGACCGTCATGAGCGCTTCGGCGCAGCTGCCGCCGTCCGACCGTGTGATCAACGGACCGACGCCCAAGCACGCCCAGCTGCGGGAGATTCTGCGCCGCACGGTGGAGCGTGAGCTACCCCCCGGCTCTCCTATCCCCTCGGAACGTGACCTCGCCGAGACCTACCAGGTGTCGAGACTCACGGTCCGCTCGGCGATCGGCAAGCTGGTCGAAGAAGGGCTCTTGTCGCGGGTGCGCGGCAAGGGGACGTTCACCGCCGCGAGGCGGATGGAACTGCAGCTCTACCTGATGTCCTTCACCGAGGACATGCGCCGTCGCGGGATGACCCCGACCACGGAGGTCGTCAAGACCGCCACCGAGGTCCCGCCCGTCCCCTCGGCGCACGCGCTCGGTCTGGCCGCCGGAACTCCGGCACACCGCATCGTCCGGCTCCGCCGTGCCGACGGGGTGCCGCTGGCGGTCGAACGCGGCTGGTATCACGCGGGCCGGATGCCCGGTCTGCTCGACCTCGATCTCACCCGATCGTTGTACGTCCAACTCGCCCAGTCGTACGACCTGCGCCCGGACCACGCGTGGCAGACGGTCTGGGCCGAATCCGCGGACCGCGAAACGGCACGCCTGCTCGGCATGCGCGCCGGCAGTCCGCTTCTTGTCTTCCGCCGGGTCTCCAGCGTCAACGGGGAACCGATCGAAGACATGACTTCCTGGTACCGGGGCGATCACTACCAGGTCACCATGCAGCTGGACCGGAACACCCCGGATTCCGGTCATCATCCTCACTACGGAGGTACCCGATGAGCTCCACCACCGCGGAGGGGGCGAAGGGCAAAGGCAAGGGACTGGCCGGGCTTCAGCGCTTCGGCCGCAGCCTCATGCTCCCCATCGCCGCCCTGCCCGCCGCCGCGCTCCTGAACAGGTTCGGCCAACCCGACCTGCTCGGCAAGGACGGCCTCGGCTGGGACAAGGTCGCCGAAGTCCTCGGCGCGGCAGGCAACTCGCTGTTCAACTGGCTGCCGCTCCTGTTCGCGGTGGGTATCGCCGTCGGCTTCGCCCGGAAGAGCGACGGCGCGACCGCGCTGGCCGCCGTGGTCGGCTTCTTCGTGTTCACCAGCGTCCTCCAGGTGTTCACGCCGTTCTCCGAGCTGCCGGGCTGGAACCCCGAGAAGCCCGCCGGCCTGATGCTCAACCCGATGAAGTGGTCCTACAGTGTGCTGGCCGGTGTGATCGTCGGTCTGGTCACCGCCTTGCTGTGGCAGAAGTTCTACCGCATCAAACTGCCGCCGTACCTGGCCTTCTTCGGCGGGCGCCGGTTCGTGCCGATCATCACCGCCCTGACGCTGATGCTCCTCGCGGTGCCCTTCGGCCTGGTCTTCCACTGGGTCAACGAAGGCATCCAGGCCGCGGGCGAGGCGGTCACGGGCGCACCGGTCGTCGGTGGCGGCATCTACGGTGTGCTGAACCGGCTGCTGATCCCGGTCGGTCTGCACCAGCTGCTGAACGTGCCGGTCTGGTTCATCTTCGACGGTGGCGACCTGACCGAGTTCTTCAAGGGTGACCCCACCCGCGGCACGTTCATGACCGGGTTCTTCCCGATCTTCATGTTCGCCATCCCCGCCGCGGCGCTGGCGATCTGGCAGAGCGCGAAGCCCAGCCAGAAGAAGATCGTCGGCGGTGTGATGATCGCCGGCGCGCTGACCTCGTTCCTGACCGGTATCACCGAGCCGATCGAGTTCTCGTTCATGTTCGTCGCGTGGCCGCTGTACCTGATCCACGCGATCCTGACCGGTACGTCGATGGCACTGGTGAACGCGCTCGACATCCACCTCGGCTTCGGCTTCTCCGCCGGTGCGATCGACTTCGCGCTCAACAGCTCCCTCCCGGCGGCGAGCGGCAACGTCTGGCTGCTCATCCCGATCGGTCTCGCCTACGCGGTCGTCTACTACGTGATCTTCCGTTTCGTGATCAAGAAGTGGAACCTGCGGACCCCCGGCCGCGAGGACGACGCGATCGAGGCCGATCTCGAAGCCACCGCGGCGAAGCCCGTCAAGTAGTTTCAGCTCAGCAGAACCGAAGGCACGAAAGGGAAAGAACATGCCGGAGAAACGCGTCACCGTGGCCAGCAAGGTGGGCCTGCACGCCAGGCCCGCGGCGACGGTCGCCAAGGCGGCCGCGGCGCAGCCCGTCGCGGTGCACATCGCCAAGGCGGGCGGTGACCCGGTCGCGGCCGGCAGCGTGCTGAACCTGATGACGCTCGCCGCCGGTTACGGCGACGAGGTCATCATCAGTGCCGAGGGTGAGGGGGCCGAGGCGGCCGTCGACGCCATCGCCGAGCTGGTGGCGACCGACCTCGACGCCTGATCCGACCGCTGCGTGTCCGTGGTGAACCCGCGACCGCGATCGACGTCGGCAGGGCGCCATCCGGTCATCCACGTCACAGATGCGGACTGGGCGCCCTGCCACCGCGATAGCGGGGCCCTTCGGCCGGGCGGGTTCACGCGTACGGTCACCTCTACAGGTGCACCTTCAGCTCCGCCGACAGGATCCTGCGAAGCCCGGGCCGCCCCGACCGGCCCGGGCTTCGTAGGGTGTTGGGCATGGAAAGCGTGCGTGGGATCGAACAGTGGCCGGTGGACAACGCCGCCACGGCCGTGGTGACCGCCGCCGGTGACGTGCTGGGCACGCACGGCGACACGAAGAAGGTGTACCGGCTCGCGTCGGTGACCAAGCCGCTCACCGCCTACGCCGCGTTGATCGCGATCGAAGAGGGCGTCGTCGAACTCGACACCCCCGCCGGGCCGGAGGGCTCCACGATCCGGCATCTGCTCGCGCACACCTCGGGCCTGGCCTTCAACGAGCACAAGCCGATGACCGCGCCGGGCAACCGGCGCCTGTACTCCAACGCCGGCTTCGAACAGCTCGCCGACGCGCTCGCCGAGCATTCCGGCATCCCCTTCGCCGATTATCAGGCGGAGGCGCTCTTCCAGCCGCTGGGCATGAAGGCGACCAAGCTGACCGGCTCCCCCGCTTCGGGCGCCGAGTCCACTGTGGACGATCTGGTGGCGTTCGCCGCCGAACTGCAGGCACCGAAGCTCATCGCCGCCGAAACGGTGCGCGAGGCGACTTCCGTGGTCTTCCCCGGGCTTTCCGGCGTCCTGCCCGGCTTCGGCCACCAGAAGCCGAACGACTGGGGGCTCGGATTCGAAATCCGCGACCACAAGAGTCCACATTGGACCGGCTCGTCGAGTTCGCCGCGGACCTTCGGTCACTTCGGGCAGTCCGGCACGTTCCTCTGGGTCGATCCCGATGCCGGTGCCGCCTGCGTCGCGCTCACCGACCGGGCTTTCGGCCCGTGGGCGGCCGAGGTGTGGCCGCCCTACACCGACGCCGTGCTGGCCGAGCTGGGTAAACGTGGCGGGTGACCAGGTGGCCCGGCGGGTCGCGAGTGGCGATTCGGGTCAGGGCCAAGGGTGTCTGCTGGATTTGGCCGCGGCTGATCATGTGTCCGTGAAGGCCTCCTTGCCTACCCTGAAGGTAGTGAAGGAGGCCTTCACGGACCTTCAGGGTCGCCGCTCTCGTCCCAGGTACACCAGCGACCACAGCAGGCACAGCGGCCGCGTGTGAAGGCCCCCTTCCCTCGGCTCAGCCGAGGGAACTCGACCTTCATGTACTTCAGGCGGGCACGGGCACCGGTACCGAAGCGGGCAGACAGCTCCGTCCCGTCCCTTTTCGGCGCCCCGCAGCTGAGCTGGGCAAGAACCCACAGGAAACCCGGTTACCACTCGAATGAGTGACGTGACCGAGGTTGCATCACTTAACGGCCACGATGCCTTGCCAGCCCCTTAGGTGAGCTTTACCTTAGCCGCGGCACAACCGTGGGGGCTGACCGAAGGAGGGCCCCGTGGCTGTGGGCCGGATAGCTGTGGTTCTGTTCGTCGCGGCGTTGCTGACGACCTCTGTCGTCGCCTGCGACAGCGCGGAGGAATCCGACGCGCTGGTGATCTACTCCGGACGCAACAAGGAGCTGGTCGGCGGGCTTCTCGACCGGCTGAAGCAGGCCACCGGGACCCCGGTCGAGGTGCGCTACGGCGGCAGCGGGGAGATGGCCGCGCAGCTGCTCGAAGAGGGTGAGCGCACCCAAGCGGACGTCTTCTTCGCGCAGGACGCGGGCGCGCTCGGCGCGGTCGCCGGCCAGGGCAGGCTCTCCCCGCTCCCCGCCGAGGTCCTCGGCCTCGTACCCGCCGGCTACCGCGCCGACGACGGCCGCTGGGTCGCTACCTCGGCCCGGGTCCGGGTCGTCGCCTACGACCCGCGCGCCGTCACCGAAGCGGAGCTGCCGAAGAGCCTCGACGACATCGTCGACCCGAAGTGGAAGGGCAGGCTGGGGTTCGCCCCGACCAACGGCTCCTGGCAGGCGTTCGTGACCTCGGTGCGGGTCCTCAAGGGCGAGGACTTCGCCCGCGACTGGCTGCGCAGGTTCGCCGCGAACGAACCGAAGCGGTTCGACAACAACGTCGCGATCCTCAACGCCGTCAACGACGGCCAGCTGCCCGCCGGGTTGATCAACCACTACTACTGGCACGCCAAGGTCGCCGAGGCAGGCGCCGGCGCGGTGCGGGCGAAGCTGCACTACGTCCACGGCGGCGACCCTCTCGGACTGGTGAACGTCGCCGGGGCCGGTGTCGTGGAAGGGAGCGACCGGGGGGACGCCGCGCTGAAGGCCGTCCGGTTCCTGCTCTCCGAGGAGGCGCAACGGCATTTCGCCGACGTCACCGCGGAATATCCGGTCGTTCCGGCGGTGAAGTCGTCGAAGCACCAGTTGCCGCCGCTCACCGGGCTGCACGGCCCCGACATCGATCTCTCGCGGCTGTCGTCGCTGCAGCAGACCGTCGCGCTGCTTCAGGAAACGGGCCTGTCCTGAAAGGCGTCTTCCGAGCCGCCCCCGCACTGACGACGCTCGGTGCGCTGGTCGCGGCCGCGGCGGTGACGCCGCTCGGCTACCTCGCGGTCCGCTCGTTCGACCACGGGGCGGGCGAGGTGTGGCGTGTCCTGTGGCGGTCCCGCACCTTCGATCTCGCCGTGCGCAGCGTCGCGCTCGCGACCGCGGTCACCGCGGCCTGCCTGGTGCTCGGCGTGCTCTCCGCCTGGCTCGTCGTGCGCAGCGACCTGCCGGGGCGCCGGTTCGCCGGGATCCTCCTGGTACTGCCGCTGGCCGTGCCGTCGTACGTCGCCGGGTTCACGTGGCTGGCGCTGGCCCCTGGGCTGACCGGGTTCTGGGGCGCGTTCCTGGTGCTGACGCTGGTGTCGTACCCGTACGTCCTGCTTCCCGTCGCGGCGGCGCTGCGCACCGCGGACCCGGCGGTCGAAGAGGTCGCGCGGTCGCTGGGCCGTACGAGCACGCGGACGTTCTTCTCGGTGACCCTGCGGCAGATCCGGCCCGCGGCCACCGCGGGCGGACTCCTGGTCGCGCTGTACGTGCTGAGTGACTTCGGCGCGGTGTCGCTGATGCGGTTCGAGGCGTTCACCCTCGGCATCTACACCAGCTATCGCGGGACCTTCGACCGGACGCCCGCCGCCATCCTCGGCTGCGTCCTGGTCGTCCTCGCGATCCTGCTGACCATCGGCGAACGGCGCGCGCGAGGCGCGGCCGGCGGCCGAGGGGAACGCGAGCCCGTCCGCGTTCCCCTCGGCGGGGCGAAGATCCCGGCGGTGACCGGGACGGCGGTGGTACTCCTGCTCGCCCTCGGCGTGCCGGTGGCGAGCCTCGTCCGGTGGCTGGTCGCGGGCAGTTCGGCGGCGGGCGGCAACCTGCTCTCGACGACCGGGAACACCGTGGCGGTGGCGGCCTCCGGCGCGCTCCTCACCGTTTTGTTCGCCCTGCCGGTCGGCATCCTCGCGGCGCGGCACCGGGGACCGCTCGTCCGCGGGATGGAACTGGCGAGCTTCGCCGGGCACGCCCTGCCGGGTATCACGGTCGGGCTCGCGCTGGTGTTCTTCGGGATCCGCGTGCTGCCGGAGCTCTATCAGACGACGTCGATGCTGGCCTTCGCCTACGCGGTGCTCTTCCTTCCGCTGGCGGTGAGCGCCGTGCGGACCGCCGTCGCGCATGCCCCACCGGTGCTGGAGGACATGTCGCGGTCGCTCGGGAAGGGCCGCACGGCCACGCGGCTGCTGGTGACCGTGCCGCTGGCCGCTCCGGGCATCTCGGCGGGCGCGGCGCTCGTCTTCCTCACCTGCGCCAAGGAACTGCCCGCGACCCTGCTGCTCCGGCCGACCGGGGTGGACACGCTGGCCACCGAACTGTGGACGAAGACCGAGATCGGCGCCTACGCCGCGGCCGCGCCCTACGCGGCGGTCCTGCTGGTGGTGGCGGCCATCCCGGCCGTCGTCCTCGACCGGTTTCTGCGAGGAGTGACGCGATGAGCGGCTTGGACGTGAAGGGCCTGATCGCCGGGTACGGACCGGAACCGGTACTGCGCGGGCTGGATCTGCGGGTTCCCGAAGGCGGGCTCGTGGCGGTGCTCGGGCCGTCCGGCTGCGGGAAGACGACTCTGCTGCGGGTGCTCGCCGGGTTCCATCCGGTCCGTGACGGCGAGGTGCGCCTCGGCGGCAGGCTGCTCGCCGGCGGATCCACGCACGTGCCGCCGGAACGCCGCGGCATCGGGATCGTGCCGCAGGAAGGCGCGCTATTCCCGCATCTGAGCGTCGCGGGCAACGTGGGTTTCGGGTTGTCGCGCGCCGGACGACGCGACGGCCGGATCGGCGAGCTCCTCGATCTGGTCGGGCTTTCCGGTTACGAGGCAAGGAAACCCGGTGAGCTGTCCGGTGGGCAGCAACGCCGGGTCGCGCTCGCCCGCGCGCTCGCGCCACGACCGGGTGTCGTGCTGATGGACGAGCCGTTCTCCTCGCTCGACGCGAGTCTGCGCGAAGAACTCCGCGTGGACGTCCGCGCGGCGCTGCGCGCGTTCGGCGCGACGGCGTTGCTCGTGACGCACGACCAGGAGGAGGCGCTCGGCATGGCCGACCTGGTCGCGGTGCTGCGTGGCGGTGTCGTCGCGCAACTCGGGACACCGCAAGAGATCTACGGCAGGCCCGCCGATCTCGGGGTCGCGCTCTTCGTCGGCGAGGCGGTCACTTTTCCCGGTGACGCGGAAAACGGGACGGTGGACACGCCCCTGGGCAGGCTTCCCGTCCAGGGCAGCGGGACCGGCACCGTCCTGCTGCGCCCGGAACAACTGCACGTGGACGCCGACGGCGTACCGGCCACCGTGGAGGATGTCCTGTTCCACGGGCACGACGCGACGGTGCTGCTGCGGCTCGCCGACGGTGGGCAGGTGCGCCAACGCGTCCAAGGTCCGCTCGGGGTTTCCCGTGGTGACGGGGTTCGCGTGCGCGTGTCCGGCCCCGCCCTGTTCTTCGCCGGGAAACCGGCATGACCAGGGCCGCCGACCTCGGCTTCCTCGGCGATCTGGCGGTCCACGGCGACCGGACCGCGCTGGTCGCCCCGGACGGCTCCGCGCTGAGCTACCGGGAACTGGACCAGCGAGTGTCCACTGTGGCCGATCGGCTCGGCCCGGTGCGCAGGCTGGTCCTGCTGGCCGCCGCCAACGACACCGGCTCCCTGGTCGCCTACCTGGCGGCGCTCCGCGGCGGGCATCCGGTGCTGCTGGTCCCCCGTGGCCAGGCGGGCGCGCTGACCGAAAGTTACGACCCGGACGTCGTCATCGACGGCGTCCTGACCGAGCGGCGGCCGGGTACCGCACACGATCTGCATCCCGAACTGGCGCTGCTGCTTTCGACCTCGGGGTCGACCGGTTCCCCCAAGCTGGTGCGCCTGTCCGCCGACGGCCTGCGGGCCAATGCCTCGGCCATCGCCGAGTACCTCGAAATCCGGGCCACCGACCGCGCCGTCGCCTCGCTGCCGTTGCCGTACTGCTACGGGCTTTCCGTGGTGAACAGCAACCTCCTGCGCGGCGCGTGCCTGCTGCTGACCGAACACTCGGTCCTCGAGCCCGCGTTCTGGACGCTGGTGAAGGAGCGGCGCGCGACGAGCCTGCACGGCGTCCCGCACACTTTCGCCCTGCTCGACCAGGTCGGGTTCGATCGGCTCGACCTCCCCGATCTCCGCTACGTCACGCAGGCGGGCGGACGGCTCGATCCCGCGAAGGTGACCGAGTACGCCGAACTCGGACGGCGGCGCGGCTGGCGGTTCTTTGTGATGTACGGCCAGACCGAGGCCACCGCGCGGATGGCCTATCTGCCGCCGGACCTGGCGGCCGCCCACCCCGCCGCGATCGGCGTGCCCGTCCGGGGCGGCGATTTCGGCCTCGCCGAAGACGGCGAGCTGATCTATCGCGGCCCCAACGTGATGCTCGGTTACGCGCACACCACCGCGGACCTGGCCCTCGGCCGGACCGTCCACGAACTCCCGACGGGCGATCTCGCCAGGCGGAACTCCGCCGGGCTGTACGAGGTGACCGGCCGCAAGAGCCGGTTCGTCAAGCCGTTCGGGCTGCGCGTCGACCTCGACCGGGTGGAACGCGTCCTCGCCGAGGCCGGGATCGAGGCGGTATGCGCGGGCGACGACACGCGGGTGGTGATCGCCGTCCACCGGCCCTCCGAACGGGCTACCGCCCTCGTCCGCACCCGGTTCGGTTTGCCACCGTCGAGCGTCGTCGTCCGCCGCATGCGTGAATTCCCCTTGCTGCCCAACGGAAAGCCCGACTATCCGGCGATCGCCGCCGCGGGGGAACCGGACGAGGCGGAACCGGGTTCCGTGCGCCGGGCGTTCGCCACCGTCTTCGGCCGCCGGGACATTCCCGGCGACGCGACCTTCGTCGGGCTCGGCGGTGATTCGCTCTCCTACGTCAGGATGTCGATCGCGCTGGAACGCGTGCTCGGACGGCTTCCCGACGACTGGCCGGCCATGCCGGTCTCGGCACTCGAGCGCCTGCGCACGAGACCCTCGCGGTGGGCGACGCTGGAGACCAACGTCCTCCTGCGCGCGCTGGCGATCATCCTCATCGTGAGCACGCACATGGAGTTGTTCACCGTCCACGGCGGGGCGCATCTGCTGCTCATCGTGGCGGGCTGGAACTTCGCCCGGTTCGTGCTGCCCGGCCCGGCGTCACGGATCGCCCGCGCGGCGCTCCCCATCGCCGTGCCCGCGATCGCCTGGCTCGGCTACCGGCTCGCCGTCACCGACGACGTGTCGTGGACGAACGTGCTGCTGATCAACAACTTCACCCTCACCGGCGCCTACGGGTACTGGTTCGTCGAGGTCCTCGTGCACGCGTTCCTGGCGTTGTCACTGGTGTTCGCGATCCCGGCCGTGCGTCGCGCCGAGCGGGAACACGGATTCGCCACGGCCTTGGTGGCGCTCGGCGCCGGTCTCCTGCTCCGGGTGAGCCTCGGCGAGGCGCCGTCGTTCCCCGAACTGCACTGGACGACGCTCGGCACGGTCTGGTTCTTCGCGCTCGGATGGCTGGCCCACAAGGCGCGGACGGGCACGCAGCGGGCGATCGTGCCGGCGTTCGGTTTCCTGCTGGTCCCGGGGATGGTCGGCGACCCGTTGTGGGAGGCCGTGGTGCTGGGCGGGCTGGTGCTGGTGCTGCTCCAGGTCCATGTCCCGGTGCCGAGGGCGGCGGTCGGCGTCCTCGGGCTGGTCGCGAGCGCGTCGCTCTACATCTATCTGACGCACTGGACGGTCTTCCCCGCCCTGCTCCCACACCTTCCGGCACCACTCGTGCTGGTGCTCAGCGTGGCGGCGGGCACGGCCGTGTGGTGGGCCGTGCAGCTCGCCACGCGCAGGCTCACTCCATGACCCGGATCGGTGAGCCCGCCTGGAAGGCCGCGATGTCCTCGACCGCGTCGCGGTAGAAGATCTCGTAGGCCTCACGGGTGACGTAGCCGATGTGCGGGGTGAGCACGACGTTGTCCAGCGTCCGTAGCGGATGCTCCGCGGGCAGCGGCTCGACGTCGTACACGTCCAGCGCGGCGACCGCGATCTCCTTGCGGCGCAAGGCGTCCACCAGCGCGACTTCGTCCACGATCGGGCCGCGCGAGGTGTTGACCAGCATCGCCGTCGGCTTCATCGCGGCGAGTTCGGCCTCACCGACCAGCCCGCGGCTTCGGTCGCTGAGCACCAGGTGGACCGAAAGGACGTCCGCGCGGGCGAACAGTTCGTCCTTCGACACCGCCGTGACACCGTGGGGGCCGGCCTTCTCCTGGGTCAGGTTCTGGCTCCAGGCGATGGTCTCCATGCCGAACGCCTGCCCGATCTTGGCCGCGCCGGCGCCGAGCCTGCCGAGCCCGAGCAGTCCGAGGGTCTTGCCGGACAGGATCGTGCCGACGGTGGTCTGCCAGCCGCCCTCGCGCATGTTCCGCGACTCCACCGGCACGTTCCGCGCGGCGGCGAGGATCAGCGCCCAGGTGTGCTCGGCCGCCGGGGCCGCGATGTACCCGGTGGAGCAGACGACCACGCCGTTGCGCCGGGCGGCGGCCACGTCGATCGCGGCGTTGCGGTGGCCGGTGCTCACCAGCAGCTTGAGCGCGGGCAGCCGGTCGAGGACTTCGGCGGGGAAGCGGGTGCGCTCGCGCATCGCGACCACGACCTCGAAGTCACGGAGGCGGGCGACCACGTCGGCGGGGTCCGCGAACGGCTTCGTGAACACCTCGATCTCCGCGTCGAGGGAGTCCCAGTCCCCGAAGCCGAGCGCCACTTCCTGGTAGTCGTCGAGAATCGCGATCTTCATGCTCCCCAGGCTAGAGTCGGCGCCGAAGCCATGCCTGGGGAGGCCACCGTGATCCTGGAGTTTCCGCACCCTACCGGCTGAAGCCGGGGACGAGCGAGGAATTCCTCCGTGTGATGACCGAAGAGTCCGTCCCCTGCTGGAGCGCGCGGGGCCGCGGGTCGTCGCGAGGCGATCGTCTCGCGGATCGAGAGCGGTCAAGGCGCTCGGACGACGATGACCGGAGACGAGGAGCAGGTATGCACGAGGGCGAGATCCTGGCCTGGACCGAGGCCGAACGACTGAGCTTCGCGGATTTGCTGGAGAGCCTCACTGAGCGGGACTGGTCGGCGAAGACCCTGTGTACGGAGTGGACGGTCCACGCGATGGCGGGCCATCTCGCGCAGACCACCAGGAACCGGCTCAAGGACACCCTCGTCGGCATAGTGAAGGCCAAGGGGAACTGGGACCGGATGAACGTCGACCAGGCCGTCGCCTACGCCGCGCGGTTCACCCCGGCCGAACTCGTCGCCCAGATCCGCGAGGACGCCGGATCGGCCCGCCGCTCGCCCGGCGCCAAACCGGTCGACCCGCTCGCCGACGTCCTCATCCACGGCCAGGACGTCGCCCGCCCGCTCGGCATCGACCGGCCCATGCCGGAGAAGCCGGCGATCGCGGCTCTGGAGCACCTTCTCGTCAGCCCGTTCTGGGGCGCCAAGAAACGCTGCCGGGACCTCAGGCTGATCGCCACCGACGCCGAATGGGCCGGCGGAGCGGGCACCGAAGAGGTACGGGGCCCGCTCGTCGACCTGCTCCTGTCGGTGAGCGGGCGAAGCACCGGGCTGGCCACGCTCACCGGACCGGGCGTCGCGCTGCTCGGCGCCCGGTGAGGCCTACCGGCGCGGGACTAACACGTCGACGCGCACCAGGTGGTGGTCCGAAGCGTCGTTGAGCCGGGCCAGCGGTGAATCGGGCAGCGGCCAGAAGACCTCGGCACGCCAGGGGAACAGGCCCTTCGACGGCAGGACGTAGTCGATCCGCAGGTTCCCCGGCGCGTTGTCGTTGAAGTCGCCGGTGTCGAAGTACGGGTCGCCCTTCTGGCCGATGTTGGCGCCTGCCTGATCCTGCGCGGCCCGCACGCCGCCTTCACTGCCCGGCCGGGTTTCGATGACGCGCGGGGCGTTCAGCAGACGCGAGATGGCGCCGGGAACGCTGTCGCCGTCGAGCGGGTCGGAGTTCTGGTCGCCGGCGATGACGAACTTCTCGTGCGCGCCCAGCCCGCCGCGGCGGCCGTTGTCGTCGTGGATGTAGCGGCCCTTGCCCGGGGTCACGTAGTCCGCCCAGAAGCGGATCTCGTCGTGGTTACGGGTGCCGTTGCGGTCTTCGGGGCCGTCGAAGGTGGGCGGCGTCGGGTGCGAGGCCAGGAAGTGCACGGTCGAGCGGCCGGCTCGGATCGGAATGTCCCAATGGGACTTCGACGACAGGCGCAGCACGTCGAGCGCCTGCGGCGAGTACCAGTCGTTCGGCGCCCCGGTGGCCGGGTCGTCCGGGAGCAGCGCGCCCGGCATGTCCTTCCAGAGGAACTTCTGGAAGGTCCGCGCGTTCTTGGTGTCGATCGGGTACTTGGACAGCACGAGCATGCCGTACTGGCCCTCGAAGAGGCCGAAGCCGTGCGCGTCGTTGCCGCCGCCGACCTGGCCGTCGCGGTCGAGGTCGAAACCGGTCGCGACACCGGTGTTCGACGGCGCGGTGAACGCGTACGGGTAGTCGATCGGCGCCGCGCCGTTCTGGCCGCGCGCGAGGTAGTTCTCGCGGAACAGGTCCGCGGCGCGGTTGCCGGGCACGTAGTCGAACTCGTTGATCAGGAGCACGTCCGGCCGGTTGCGCTGGATCACCTCGGCGACTTCGCCGGCCTGCGCGTTGCCCGGCTGCGACAGATCGGTCACCAGCTGACCGGCGGCTCCGCGGTTGAGCGAAGCGTTGTACGTCGCGAAGCGGATGTTCTGCCCGACGGTGGCTTCCGCCGGTGCGGCGGCCAGCAGCGTCCCGGCCAGCAAGGCGCCCGATGTGAGCACGGCGGCGATGCGTTTCACGGTCTTACCTCCCAGAGTCCGGTGCGACCTTACGCACTCCGCGCGGCCGCACGGGTGAGCTTCAGATGAACAGCGTCTCTTGAACGCGTTCAAAATCTGGGCTACCGTTCTTCTTGAACACGTTCAAAAGGAGGTCCCCATGCAACCCGTAGTCGTGGCCTACGCGCTCTACCTGGCCATCACCGTCCCCCTGACCGTGCTGGTCGCCCGCACGCTGAGCAGACACGGCAAGACGTTCCTGGAAGACGTCTTCCAGGACGAACAAGCACTGGCGCATTCGGTCAACCAGTTGCTCGTCGCCGGGTTCTACCTGGTGAGCCTGGGTTTCGTGACCCTGTTCCTGACCAGTGACGACACCGTCCTCGACGCGCGCGACGTCTTCGAGATGCTGTCGGTCAAGGTCGGCACCGTGGCGCTCGTGCTCGGCGTGATGCACGTCGGGAACGTGCTGGTGTTCAACGGCATCCGGCGCAAGCACCTCAACCACGCCACCGCGCGGCCGGCGCCGGTGCCGCCGCCCTACCCCGGCTACCCGGCGCCCGCTCCACACCCCGCGCCCTGACCGGATACCGTGCAGTGGTGGCGAAGAGTGAGGAAACCAAGTCACTGATCGTGGCGACCGCGTTGCGGTTGTTCGCCGAGAACGGCTACGACCGCACGACCATGCGGGCCATCGCCGCCGAAGCGGGCGTGTCGGTCGGAAACGCCTACTACTACTTCGCCTCGAAAGACCAGTTGATCCAAGGTTTCTACGACGAGATCGCCAACGCGCACCTGACGAGCGCGCGCGAGTCGATCGAAGGTGAGCGGGACTTCAGTGCCCGGCTCAGGACCGTCCTGCTCACCTGGCTCGACGTCGCCGAGCCGTACCACCGCTTCGGCAAGCAGCTCTTCGTCAACGCCGCCGACCCGGACTCACCGCTGAGCCCGTTCAGCGAGGAGTCTTCACCCGCACGGGACGCCTCCGTCGGCCTGATGCGCGACGTCATCGCCGACTCCGACGTCAAACTCGACCCGGACCTGCGCGGCGACCTGCCCGATCTGCTGTGGCTGTACCAGATGGGCGTCGTGCTGTTCTGGGTCCACGACCGCTCGCGCGGCCAGAAACGCAGCCGGATCCTGGTGGAACGGACGGTCCCGCTGATCGCGCGGCTGGTGGGACTCTCGCGGCTACGGGTGCTGCGGCCGGTGAGCCGGGAGATCGTTTCGCTGATCCGGGACCTCTCGAAGCCGGACGATGCCGCTCCCCCGCGCGATTAGTCACCTACTTGCGGGGCTCCGGTGCCCCGCACGATTCCGTGAAGGCCTCCTTCCCTACCTTGAGAGTAGGGAAGGAGGCCTTCACGGACTTTCGCATTTAGAGGACTAAATGCGGGCCGTGGCTGGTTCCCGGACGGTTCGGAAGTACAGGAACCGGGGTTCGGTCCGCAGCTTCGCGTACCACCGCGGGTCCGATTCGGCGGCCGTCTCCTGCGGCATCGGCTCGACCAGCCTGTCGACCGCGAAGCCGGCGTCCCGTACCGCGTCGAACGTCCAGCTCAGCGGCCGCCGATAGAACCGGACCTTCTGCCCCGGCGGGAACTCGTCTTCCAGCAGTTCGAGCCGGAAGTAGTTCCGCTTGTCGAACCAGCGCCAGTCCTCGCCGGGATGGTGCACCGAGAACACCAGGAGCCCGCCCGGTTTGAGCACCCGCCGGAACTCCGCCAGCGCCGGCGCCCAGTCCTTCAGGTAATGCAGCACCAGCGACGCCGTGATGACGTCGATCGAGGCGTCCTCCAAAAAGGACATCGGCCGCGAAACGTCCGCCATCTCGAATCGAGCGACGTCCCCGAACTTCTCCCTGGCGATGGCGACCATGCCTTCACTGGCGTCGACGCCGAGGACGTCCGCGCCCTTCGCGGCGAGCAAGGCGCTGAGGTGACCGGCCGCGCTGCCGACGTCCAGCACCCGTTTGCCCGCCACGTCCCCGGCCAGGTCCACGATGGCGGGCCGGTCGTAGAGGGCGTTGGTGCTGCTGGTTTCGGCATGCGCCGCGTAGAGACGCGCGAACCCGTCGTACTGGGCCGCGCGCGCCCGTTCGATGATCTCGTCGATCACCTCGGTCTTGGCGTCGGCGTACTGCTGGATGTACTTCCAGGTGCGCGACGCCAGTTCGCGTTTCCTGTCCTCGTAGAGCTTCAGTTCGTCGTCGTGCGCGATCAGGCGGTCGCGGAAGAGCCGGTAGCGCTCGGCCTGGCCGTTGTCCGGCGAGTAGACGTGCAGGTTGATGTTGGTGTCCGGGCCTTTGAAGCAGCGGTGCTTCTCCCACTCCGGCTCGCGGATGACGAGCTTGTAGCCCTCGGCCTCCAACTGCGGCACGTAGGCGTCTTCGTCGTCCGAATCGGCGACGATCAGCATGATGTCGATGATCGGTTTCGCGCAGAGCCCCGGCACCGACGTGGAGCCGACGTGTTCCAGGACCAGCGCGCGCTCCCCCAGGATCCCCCTGATGCGCTTCGCTTCCCGGTCGAACAGCTCGGGCCACTCCGGGTCGTATTCGGCCAGCGTGACGGTGGAATTCAGCACCGGAGCCTGATCGACCCACGAGTCGTTGATGTCTTCTTCGGTGTAGTCGTCTCGATCGGGTTTAGGCATTGACCCCTTGTTCCTTCCTCAACACTCCTCGCGAGGCTGCGCGCGACCGCGATCACGTCGCCAGGGCGCGAATAGGAATCAGACGTCCCGTCCCCCATCAAGAGCGCCCTGCCGCCGAGATAGCGGGGCCATTCGGCCAGGGGCGCGCGGTGGTCCACCAAGGTTGCCGCGACACCCCTCTCGAGGCAGTCGGCCAGATTATCGAACCTGGGCGATCTTGTCAGGCGCTTTCACTGAAGGAGGGTTCCGGACGGCAGTGAGGGAACGCTCACCGGTCCGTGAAGGCCTCCTTCACTACCCTCAGGGTAGGCAAGGAGGCCTTCACGGACCGGTGAGCCGTGCGACCTGGCCTCCCGTGGTCCGCTCAGCCGATCGGCAGAGAAAGGATCCCGCCGGTCGCCTCGCGCAACGCGTCCCGCATCTCGGCCCGCGGCGCCGGCTGCCCGGTGAAGTACTCGGACTGCCCGAAAGCCTGATGCAGCAACATGTCCAAGCCGGTCGCGAGCCGCCCTCCCCGCTCGGCTACGGCTTCGGCGAGCGCGGTCGGCCAAGGGTGGTAGATGACGTCGAGGACGCACCCGATGCGGGCCAGCTCCGCCAGATGTGGCCGGACGACGTCCGGGGGCACGGTGTTCACCAGCACCGCCGAAGCCGCCGCGAGTTTCCCGAAGTCGGCGTCCGCCCAGCGGAGGACCTCGGCGTCGAGCCCGGCCCGCTGGGCCGCCTCGACCGTTTCGGTCGCCCGTGCGGGATCCCGCACGACGAGCCGCACCGTCCGCACGCCGAGCGACGCCAGCCCGACGACGGCCGCGGCGGCGGTCCCGCCCGCGCCGAGGACGACGGCCGCGTCGTCCGTGCCGGGCGAGTACTCCCCCGCGATTCGCAGCGCTTCGGTGACCCCGTCGACGTCGGTGCAGTCGGCGAGCCAACCGGTTTCCCCGCGCACCAGCGTGTTCGCCGCGCCGACGGCCGCCGCACGCGGCGTCACCTCGTCGGCGTGCTCCAGCGCGGCCCGTTTCCCGGGCATGGTCACCGAAAGCCCGGCCCACTCCGGGCCGAGACCGTCGACGAACGCGGGCAGCCCGGGACCGTCCATCTCGACCCGCTCGTAGGTCCAGCCGTCCAGCCCCAGCGCGCGGAACGCGGCGCCGTGCAGCACGGGCGAGAGCGAGTGTTCGACCGGTTTCCCGAGGATCGCGGCCTTGCGCTCAGATGACACCACGCCTCACCGCGTCATCTCGGTTCTTCCTGTGGTCCTCGAAGGTCACCGCGAAGCAGGAGAGCCCGTTCTTCTCGCATTTGACGAAGAACAGCCACTCCCCCGCCGCCGGCTTCAACGCGGCCTGGATCGCCTCCGCGCTCGGGACCGCGATCGGCGTCGGGGTCAGGCCGACCGATTTGTACGTGTTGTACGCGCCCGCTTTTTCCCGTTCCTCGGGTTTGGTGAGCAGGGTCGGCCGGTCGAGGACGTAGTTGATCGTCGAGTCCATCTCGAGCCGCATCTTCTCGTCGAGCCGGTTGTAGATGACCCGCGAGATCTTCCCGAAGTCGGCCTTCACCGCCTCGCGTTCGATGATCGACGCGATGATGAGCGTCTCGTAGGGGGTCTTGCCCTGCCCCTTCGACTGATCGCTCAGCCCGGCGTTCAGGATGCGCTCCGCCGAGGTCTTCACGACGAACGTGAGCAGCTCTTCGGCCGACCATCCGGGCTTGACGTTGTAGATACCCGGGGCGATCAGCCCTTCGAGCCGCCGGTCCTTGTGCTCGGCCTTCGTGGCGGACTCGACGGCCCACGACGGGACGCCCAGTTTCGCCAGATCCGCCGTCTCGATCGTCTTGCGCAGTTCCTCGACCGGGAGGCAGGTGCTCGTTCCGTTCAGGTCCGCGCAGGAAGCCTTGGACAGCAACGAATACACGCCAGGGGTCACCTTGCCGTCGGGCTGGGTGATGTCGTGGAACTGGGTGTACGGCCGGATCTCGACCTGGCCGACCTTCGACGCGGGCGCGATCATCTTCTCGACCGCGCTGGCACCGGACATCTTCGTCTTCATGACGTAGTAGCCCTGCTGGAGCCGCGAGACGGCGGTGTTGTCCTCGCCCGCCTTCACGAACGCCTTGCCGCTGGCGACCACCCCGGCCGCCTGCAGCCGGTTGCCGATCGCCGACGTCGAGTCGCCCTTCTCCACCTGGACGAGGACGTCGCTCTCGCCGGTGCCTTCGTAGTCGTCGTAACCGAAGATCTCGGTGAAGCCGTAGTAGGCGCCACCGGCGAGCAGGACGAGCACGGTCAGCGCGGCGATCCAGCCCAGCGCGCGCTTCTTCTTGCGTTTCTTGGGCGGCGGCTCCTGTCGTTCCGGACGCTCGTCCTCGATGCGTTCGGGCTCGGCCCGGTCTTCGTCTTCGAAGTCCTCGTAATCCTCGTAGTCGTCGTACTCGTCATAGTCGTCGTACTCGTCGTCACCGAAGATCTCGTTGTATTCCTCTTCGCTTCCTTGGGGCGGCGAAGAAGGAGCCGCGCCGGGACGCCGGGCGATCGGCGCTTCCTGGATCGCGGGGAGGATGTCGGTCGGCCGCTCGTCCGGGAGCGGGCCGTCGTCCTCGCGGCGCCTGCGGCGGCCTGGGCGGGGGGCCTCGTCCTGGGCATAGGCGGGCATGCCAAGACTCCGGTCACCCGGCTGGGGGAACCGCCGCTGCGGCGCGGGGGGCGGTGGCGGGACCGCGGGTTCCGGGGCCCGCCTCGGTGGGCCCGGACGCTGCGGCTCGTCGGCGGCGCGCCGGGCACGCGGCGGCTCTTCCGGCGACCGGCGGGCACGCGGCGGTTCCTCCGCCGGACGCCGTACGGGCGGCTCGGGCGGTTCCTGCCGGACGTGCCGTCGTCCCGTCGGCTGGGGTTCGGGCCGTCGACGCGGCGGGGCCGGTGGCGGGCTGGCCTCCTCAGGCTCCCGCAACCGTCGTCTACCGCCCTGACGGCGCTCGGGCCGGCCGTGGGGCTCGGTCATGTATCGCCCTTCCGTGCGCGATGTGCCGCTACCGCGTCGATCCACGCCTGCAGGATCTCGACCGCGGCCGCCTGATCGACGACGGCACGTTGCTTACGTCCCTTCACCCCACGCTGCGACAGCATCCTGGATGCCGTCACCGTGGTCAACCGCTCGTCGGCCAGTCGCACCGGCACCGGCGCGATCCTGGCGGCGACCTTTTCGGCATAGTCCAGCGCCGCTTCGGCCGCCGGCCCATGACGGTCCTTGAGCGTCCTCGGCAAGCCGACGACGACCTCGACCACGTCGTGTTCCGTGACGAGTCCGACGAGCAGGTCGACGTCCTTGTCGCCCGCCGCGTCGCGAGTGAGGGTAACGAGAGGGCTCGCGAGGATGGGGTCGGGATCGCTCAAGGCGACCCCGACCCGGACGGATCCGACATCCACGCCAAGCCGCCTGCCACGCCCCGGATCGGACTCTCCTGGCCGATCCGGGCGCCGCTGGGGGGCGTCGTCAGCCAACTTGGGCGACCGCCGCGCGCAGTGAGGCGATGGCCTGCTCGGCCCCGGCCGGGTTGGTGCCCCCGCCCTGTGCCATGTCCGGCTTGCCGCCGCCACGACCGCCGATCGCCTCGGCGAACGACGGGACGAGCTTGCCCGCCGCGATGCCCTTCTCCTGCGCCGCCTTCGTGGTGGCGACGACGAAGGCGACCTTCTCGCCTTGTGGGGCGAACAGCGCGACGATGCCGGGACGGTTGCCGAGCCTGCCGCGGATGTCCGAAGCCAGCGCGCGCAGGCCGTTCGAGTCGACGCCCTCGCCCAGCATCTGGGCGACGACCGCGACGCCGCCGATGTCCTCGGCCTTGTCCGCGAGCGAGCCCGCCGAGCCGAGCACCTGCTGGGTGCGCAGCTGCTCGATCTCCTTCTCGGCGTTCTTGAGCCGGGTGAGCACGTCGTCGATACGCGACGGCAGCTGCTCCGACGGCACCTTGAAGGTGTTCGCGAGCTGTGAGACGAGCAGCTGCTCTTTGCGGACGTACTTCAGCGCGTCCGTGCCGACGAGCGCCTCGACGCGGTGCACACCGGAACCGATGGACGAGTCGCCCACCAGCTTCACCAGGCCGAGCCGGCCGATGCGGTCGACGTGGGTGCCACCGCAGAGTTCGCGGGAGTACTCGCCCATGTCGACGACGCGGACGTCGTTGCCGTACTTCTCGCCGAACAGCGCGACCGCGCCCAGTTCGAGGGCTTTGTCCTTCGTGGTGACGAAGGTGTTCACCTCGACGTTGGTCTGGAGGTAGTCGTTGACCTCCTCCTCGACCTCGGTCAGCACGTCGGCCGACACGCCGCCGGAGGTGGTGAAGTCGAAGCGCATCCGGCCCGGCGAGTTCAGCGAACCGGCCTGCGCCGCGCGCTTGCCGTACGCGCCGCGCACGGCGGCGTGCACCAGGTGCGTCGCGGAGTGGGACCGCTCGATCGACAGACGGCGGTGCTGGTCGACCGAACCGGTCAGCGAGCTGCCGATGCCGACCTCGCCCTCGAGCACCTCGACGCGGTGCACGAACAGGCCCGGCACGATCTTCTGCACGTCATGGACCTTGAGCTCGACGCCGTCGCCGAGCAGCACGCCGGTGTCGGCGACCTGGCCACCGCTCTCGGCGTAGAACGGCGTGCGGTCCAGGACCAGCTCCGCCTTCTTGCCCTCGCCGACGCTCGAGACCGGCACGCCGTCTTCGAGCAGCGCGACGACCTTCGCTTCGGCCTGCAGGTCGGTGTAGCCGAGGAACTCGGTCTCGCCGTTGCGCTCCAGCACCTTGCGGTACTCGGACAGGTCGCCGTGGCCGGTCTTGCGCGAAGCCGCGTCGGCCTTCGCGCGCTGCCGCTGCTCGTTCATGAGCGTGCGGAAGCCTTCTTCGTCGACGGACAGGCCCTGTTCGGACGCCATCTCCAGCGTCAGGTCGATCGGGAAGCCGTAGGTGTCGTGCAGCTGGAACGCCTTGTCGCCGGCCAGCAGCGAACCACCGGCGCGCTTGGTCTCCTCGGCCGCCATGTCGAAGATGCGCGAGCCGCTGGTGAGCGTGGAGAGGAAGGCCTCCTCCTCGACGCGCACGACGTCCTCGATGCGGTCGAAACCGGAGACCAGTTCGGGGTACGTCGGGCCCATGGTGTCGCGGACGACCGCGGCGAAGGCGGGCAGCACCGGCTCGTGCACGCCGAGCAGGCGCGCGGAGCGGATGATGCGGCGAAGCAGACGGCGCAGCACGTAGCCGCGGCCGTCGTTGCCCGGCGTGACGCCGTCGCCGATGAGCAGGACACCGGTGCGGGCGTGGTCGGCGATGACGCGGAAGCGGACGTCGTCGGTGTGGTCGGAGCCGTAGCGGCGGCCGGAGAACTCCTCGGCGCGGCCGATCACCGGGCGGACGAGGTCGGTCTCGTAGACGTTCTCGACGCCCTGCAGGATCGTCGCGACCCGCTCGACACCCATGCCGGTGTCGATGTTCTTCTTCGGCAGCTCACCGATCGGCTTGTGGCCGTGCTTCGGGCTCTTGTCGCCCCGCACGTCCTGCATGAAGACGAGGTTCCAGATCTCGATGTAACGGTCCTCGTCGGCGACCGGGCCGCCCTCGCGGCCGTAGTCCGGGCCGCGGTCGTAGTAGATCTCCGAGCACGGGCCGCCGGGACCGGGCACGCCCATGTCCCAGTAGTTGTCCTTGCCGTCACGGGACTGGATGCGCTCGCCGGGCAGGCCGGTGAGCTTCTTCCACAGGCCCGCCGCCTCGGAGTCGTCCTCGTAGACCGTCGCCCAGATGCGGGCCGGGTCGAGGCCGTAACCACCTTCGCTCTGGGGCTTGGTGATCAGCTCCCAGGCGTACTCGATGGCGCCTTCCTTGAAGTAGTCGCCGAACGAGAAGTTCCCGGCCATCTGGAAGAACGTGTTGTGCCGCGTGGTCTTGCCGACCTCGTCGATGTCCGGCGTGCGGACGCACTTCTGGACGCTGGTCGCGCGCGGGTACGGCGGCGGGGCCTCGCCGAGGAAGTACGGCTTGAACTGGACCATGCCCGCGTTGACGAACAGCAGGTTCGGGTCGTCGAGGATCAGCGGCGCGCTGGGGACGCGCGTGTGTCCCTTGTTCTCGAAATGGCTCAGAAAACGCTTCGTGATTTCGTGTGTTTCCACGGGATCGTCCTTGTATACGGGCTCGCGCGAAGGCGCGGGGAATGCGGACAGGCGAGAACGGCGAAGGGCTGGGATCTTCCGGTCGCGGAGGCGACCCGATCAGCCCTCCGCCCGGCGAGCTCGCCGGACCGGGCGCCGCGACGACGCCGCGTGCCTGCCCTCGGTCACGGGGGCCGTGCTCAAGCCGGTCCGTTCGGACACCATGTCGTGCAGCTCCTGTTCCCGTTCGCTCATCCCGGCGCGGACCTCCGCGCCGAACGAACCGACGGCGCCCGCGAGTTCCCGCACGGCGTCGCCCAGGTTCGAGGCTAACCCCGCAGGGGTGGCCTGGCGAGCGGTTTCCGTCGCTTTGCGTGACAGGGCGACGCCGGCGACCACACCGACGCCGAGCCAGAACAGGCGCTTCATTTGCGGCCCCGCTTCTTCGCCGGACGAGAGGCTTTCGCTTCCGCCTTCTTCCGGCGGGCCTTGATCGCCTTGCTGAGGCCGTAGGACAGCGCGGCCGTCTTCACCAGCGGTCCGCCGAGCGTCGCGGTGAACACCGACGACAACGCGGACACGTTGCCGGACACGGCCTGCGCGTTGGCGGTGATGCCGTCGACCCGCTCCAGCTGCGTGTTGACGTGCGTGATCGTCTCGTTCGCGCCGATCAGCAGCGGGTCGGTGTTCTCGTGCGCCTTGCGGATGGCGATCGTGGCCTCGTCCAGGGTCCGGCCGAGCTTGAACAGCACGATCGCCAGCAGCACGACGAGTACGACGAATGCTCCTGCGGCGATCAGCGCGGCGATCTGCCCTGCCGACACGGGCCCTCCTCAAGGGTCTGCGGTCTTGGTGCCCGTGAGGTTACCGCGCAGGCGGCCGTTCAGCGGGGTCACCCCACCGGACGGTCACTCAGCGCAGTGACCTCACGACGAACCGGGGAGAACCGGGCGTCAGCGCCCGCTCTTGGGCGGCGTGGTCTTCACCTTGCTGGGCGGGTCTTCGGGCACGCGGCGGTTGCGGCGGTCGCTGCCCGACTGCGAGGAGGCGGCGGGTGCCCGTGTCTCCGGTTGGCCGGGCGAAGCCGTGGTCCGGACCGGAGCGGGCCTGGCGCTCGTGGGCGAAGTTTCGCGAACCGGCTCGGGCGCTCCCCACGATTCCGGCGGTGAAGCCGTTCGAGGCCCTTCTGTCGTTGTCGTGGGCGGCGCTGTCACGGACGGCGGGGGCGTCACCTCTGGCCCGGGCACCGGCCTGGGGCCCAGCGCGGTAGGCAGGTCAGGCACGCCGGAGAGCGCGAAGAGGAGAAGTGCTCCGTAAGAGGCGGCGGCGCCGGCACTGATCGCGATCCGGCGGACGACGCGGCGACGGCCTCCAGGATCGGCGAACACCGGCTTCGGGAGGTCTTCCCCACCGTCGTTTTCGTCGTGATGCTCAGGAATCACGGCCATCCGGGAATCGTACGGGCGGACCACTACGGACGCCGTGTCACCATCCGGCTACCGACTCCGAGTCGACCGGTTCGGTTCTTGTGACGTTCATGTTACTGGGTCAAGGTTCGGGCATGCCTGAACTGTCACGCCGTACGTTGCTGGGCGCCACCGGCGCCGCGGCCGCCACCACCCTTCTCCCGCCGTCCGTGCACGCCGCCATGGCCGAACCCATGCGCCGGGGCGGACTCGACGCCATCGAGCACGTGATCGTGCTGATGCAGGAGAACCGGTCGTTCGATCACTACTACGGCAGCCTGCGCGGTGTCCGGGGCTTCTCCGACACGCATCCGCTCGAACTGCCGTCGGGGACGTCGGTGTTCGAGCAGCCGAATCCGGCGGGCGGCACGGTGCTGCCGTTCTCGGTGCGCAAGGCGGCCGAACTCGCCGGGCGGAAACCGGACGACATCCAGTACCTCGGCGACCTCGACCACAGCTGGAACGGCAGCGGCAAGGCGTGGGCGCGTGGCTGGAACAACGGCTGGATCGCGGCGAAAACGCCGGCCACCATGACCTACTACGAGCGCCGCGACATCGCGCTCCAGTACGAACTCGCGGACACCTTCACCATCTGCGACGCCTACCACTGCTCGATCTTCGGCTCCACCAACCCGAACCGGAACTTCCTGTGGACCGGGACCACCGGGTTCGAACCGGGCAGCACGACGAACCGCGCGGTCACGAACGCGGCGTACTCCTACGACCACAAGGGCTACGACTGGACGACGTATCCGGAGCGCCTCGAAGCCGCCGGGGTGCCGTGGCAGATCTACCAGGAGTGGGACAACTTCACCGACAACGCCGTCGAGTACTTCGTGCCGTTCAAGAAGGTCGGCACGAAGATCCTCGCTTCGGTCGAGGGGAAGTTCCGCACCACCGAAGAGTTCTACGACACGCTGCTCAAGAAGACACCCGAAGAGCGCACCAAGCTGCTGGCGCAGTTCGACGCCGGGGTCGCGAAACTGACGCCCGCCGAGAGGAACCTGTTCAAGAAGGCCATGTACCGCAGCGAGCCGGAGACACTGGTGACCCGGCTGAAGGCGGACATCCAGGCGCGGCGGCTGCCCGCGGTCAGCTGGCTGGTGCCGTCCGCGAAGGACTCCGAGCACCCTGGCGCGTCCACTCCGGTCGGCAGCGCGAACCTGATCTACCGCGTGCTCGACGCGCTGGCGTCCGACCGCGAAACGTGGTCCAAGACGGTGCTGCTGATCAACTTCGACGAGAACGACGGTTACTTCGACCACGTTCCGCCGCCGATGCCGCCCGGGAACGCGGCCAACGACGCGGACCACTTCAACGGCCAGCCGCTCGGCTTCGGCCCGCGTGTGCCGATGACGGTCGTCTCGCCGTGGTCGATCGGCGGCAACGTCGACTCCACCGTGTACGACCACACCTCGGTGCTGCGGTTCCTCGAACGCTGGACCGGGATCGCCGAGCCCAACATCAGCAAGTGGCGGCGGACCGTCGCGGGTGATCTCACCGGTGCCTTCGACTTCTCGCGGGCCGGACGTCAGCCGCGGGTGAACCGGCCCGGACCGGTGCCCGCACCGATCAGCCGCTGGCGGCCGTCCGCCCCGGCGGAGCAGAGCCTGCCCGTGGCCGAGCCCGGCAGCCGGCCGTCCCGGCCGCTGCCGTACCAGGTGTCGGTGTCCGGCGCGGTGGACAAGTCGGGGAATCTGGCGCTTTCGCTGGCCAACAGCGGCTCGTCGTCGGCGCATTTCGCGCTGTACCCGTACAAGGGCGAATTCGCCGAGCCCGCGCACCGCGACGTCCGCGGCGAGGCACCGGAACTCGTGCGGCTGGCCGGTGACGACTACCGCGTCGTCGTCCAGGGGCCGAACCGGTCGTGGTGGGAACTGCGCGGAAACCGTCGCGGGGCCGCCGCGGGTGTCGATGTCCGGACGCGGTTCCTCACGTGGCGCTCGGGTGTCGAATTCAAGCTGTCCAACTCGGGCACTTCGGCGCTGACGCTGCGGCTGTCGTCTTCGCGGTTCACGCGCGTCGTGCGGGTCGGGGCCGGGCGTTCGGTCACGGTGGACTGGCCGGTTTCGGGCGGCTGGTACGACGTGAAGGTCACCGCGGACGGGGATCCGTCGTTCCTGCGGACGCTGACCGCGCGGGTGGAGAACGGGCGGACCGGCGTCTCCTGCTGATCGTTCCGTGAAGGCCTCCTTCCCTACTCTCAGGGTAGGGAAGGAGGCCTTCACGGACTTGTGCTTGATCACTGCCGGCGCCTCCGCCAGTACGCGAAGCAGACCGCCGCCAGCAGCGGTCCCCAGAGCAGGAGCGGGGCGTAGGTGAGTTCGAAGAAGGCGAGTTGCCAGCCGTGCAGTGACTTCGTGGGGTAGTCGTCCGGCAGGGGATCGCCTTGGAGGGTGCGCCCGGACATCTCGGTGGCGATGGCGGCGGTCCACAGAATGGTCAGGATCGTGGCGCCGAGAGCGGCGGGCACGACGGCGGCGAGGGGCGGTACCTTGCGGCCGCCCAGCAGCGGAATCCAGCGCGGGAGCACCTCTCCCCACTCGGCGACCAGCCCGATGGCGGTGAAGGCGAACAGTTCCGCGACGACGGACAACGCGATGACGTACACCGGCCCCGGCAACCACGAGGGGAGCTGGCCCGAACCGTGCGGGCCGTCACCGCCGACGTCGAAGACGACGGTCATGATCCGCCAAAGGCCGGAAGGGAGCACGGTGAAGGGGATGGCGTAGGCGGCGATCTTGGCCCACCTGGGGACTCCGGGCACCGGGGCGTGCGCTCTGGTCCATGCGGCGCGCAGTCGCCCGGTCGCGGTGGCTTGGTGGACGGTCATACGTGCTCCCCGGACGATCGGGTTCCGCTCGCTTGATCGGTTTCAACGATCACAGCCGCCCCGGTCCGCCGCGTCCCCCACCGGATTGAAGCGGGTCCACTCCGTGGGGGAGAGCACCTTATTCGATTGCGTGTGGGTCGCCGGCGTTTCTAGCGTCGCTTATGACCATCACCTTGCACGCGCTCTGTTTCGCCGCGCACGACCCGGAAAGTCTGGCGCGTTTCTGGGCGGGTCTCCTCGGCTGGGAAACCGACGGCGACACCCTGATCCCGAACGACGACACCGGTTTCCGGCTCGGTTTCGTGCCGTCGGCAGAACCGAAGACCCGCCAGAACCAGATGCATTTCGACCTGACGAGCGAATCCCCGGAAGACCAGCGGCGGACGGTCGCGAAGGCGCTCGAACTCGGCGGCGGCCACATCGACGTCGGCCAGCGTCCGGAGGAAGAACACGTGGTGCTCGCCGACCCCGAAGGCAACGAGTTCTGTGTCATCGAGCCGGGCAACGACTTCCTCGCCGAATGCGGATTCGTCGGCGCCGTCGCGTGCGACGGTTCGCAAGCGGCCGGCTACTTCTGGAGCGAAGCGCTCGGCTGGCCGCTGGTGTGGGACAAGGACCAGGAGATGGCGATCCGGTCGCCGCGCGGTGGCCCGAAGATCACCTGGGGCGGTCCGCCGTTCACCCCGAAAACCGGGCCGAACCGGCTGCGTTTCGTCCTGAGCGGTTCCCTGTCGGAAGCCGAGCGGCTCGTCGCGCTCGGCGCTTCACACCCCGGCATGGTTGAGGAACAGGTGACGATGACGGATCCCGACGGGAACGAGTTTTCCTTCGTGGTGCGGGAAACGGCGGCATAACACGCGCCGGATGGGGCCTGGAGTATGGCCATCGCCGCCGAAGCCGGACCTGACGAACCACAGGTACGCTCCGCCGTACGGCACCGGATGGAAATTGGTCTACACCTATTGACGCGCGGCAGGTCAGCGGCTCAAGCTGCTGGGACCGAGGGCCATCTTCCACTGTCGGAGGTTCGGCGTGCCAAGGAGAACCAGGAAACTACTCCCCCTGCTGGCGTCGCTCATCACGCTGGCCGGACTCATGATCGTCGTCATCACCCCGTCCCCGTCGAGCGCGGCAGGCCATGAGGACTGCCGACCCGACGGGCTGTACCGGACACCCGGCGTCGACACCCCCTACTGCACCGTCTATGACACAGCGGGCCGCGAATCCCTGGGAGAAGGGCATTCCCGCCGCGTGATCGGCTACTTCACCAGCTGGCGCACCGGGAAGAACGGCGCACCGGCCTATCTGGTCAACAACATCCCGTGGTCGAAGGTCACCCACCTCAACTACGCGTTCGCGCATGTGGACGCGCAGAACAAGGTCTCGGTCGGCGCGCCGAGCGCGACCAACGAGTCCATCGGCATGGAATGGCCGGGCGTTCCCGGCGCCGAGATGGATCCGTCGCTGCCCTACAAGGGACACTTCAACCTGCTGACCAAGTACAAGAAGCAGCACCCGAACGTGAAGTCACTGATCTCGATCGGCGGCTGGGCCGAGACCGGTGGCTTCCTGAACCCCGACGGCACCCGCAACGCCTCCGGCGGGTTCTACAAGATGACGCAGACCCAGGCGGGTATCGACGTCTTCGCGGATTCCGTCGTGCAATTCCTGCGCACCTACGGTTTCAACGGCGCGGACATCGACTACGAGTACGCGACGTCGGCGAACTACGCCGGCAACCCGGACGACTACTGGATCGCGCAGGCCAACCGGGGCACTCTCTGGGCGGGCTACGAGAACCTGATGCGCACGCTGCGCGAGAAGCTCGACCGCGCGGGCGCCGCCGACGGCAAGCACTACCTGCTGACCGCCGCCGTGCCCGCGTCCGGCTGGTTGCTGCGCGGCCAGGAGGTCTACGGCGTCACGCGCTATCTCGACTACGCCAACATGATGAGCTACGACCTGCACGGCGCGTGGAACCAGTTCGTCGGGCCGAACGCCGCGCTCTACGACTCCGGCAACGACGCGGAACTCGCGCACTGGCAGGTGTACACGACACCGCAGTACGACGGGCAGGGCTATCTCAACACCGACTGGGCCTATCACTACTTCCGCGGTGCGATGCAGGCCGGCCGGATCAACATCGGCGTCGGGTTCTACACCCGCGGCTGGCAAGGCGTGTCCGGCGGGACGAACGGGTTGTGGGGCAAGGCTCCGCTGCCGGACCAGAAACAGTGTCCACCGGGCACCGGGTCACACGTCGGTTCGACGGTGCCGTGCGGCAACGGCGCGATCGGCATCGACAACCTCTGGCACGACCTCGGCCTGGCGGGCGGCGAGGTCCCCGCGGGCGCGAACCCGATGTGGCACGCGAAGAACCTCGAAAACGAGATCACCCCGGACTACCTGGAGGCGTACGGGCTGACCCCGAAGACCGACCCGGCGGACCGGATCTCCGGCTCCTACGACAGGTTCTACGACAACACGATGGTGACACCGTGGCTGTGGAACAACGACAAGAAGGTGTTCCTGTCCACTGAGGATGAGGCCTCGCTCGCCACGAAGGCCAAGTACGTGGCCGACAAGGGCATCGGCGGCATCATGATCTGGGAACTGGCGGGCGACTACGCCTTCGACGAAGCCAAGGGCCAGTACTTCATGGGCGACACGCTGATCACGAAGATCAACGACGGACTGCGCGGCGCCGCCCCGTACGGCAACGCCAAGTCGCCGCGTCCCGCACCGTCGTCGGTGCTGAACGCGAACGTGAACCTGACCGGATTCGCGCTGGGCGACGCGAACTACCCGATCACCCCGCGGATGCGCATCACCAACAATTCGACCACCACCATCCCCGGTGGGACGAAGATCGAGTTCGACTACGGGACCAGTGCGCCCGGCAGCATGTCCGACCAGTCGGGCTTCGGCCTGACGGTCACGAGCAAGGGCCACAGCGGGCCCAACGTCGGCGGGATGAAGGGAGACTTCCAGCACGTCGCGGTGACCGTGCCGACCTGGCAGAACATCGCACCGGGCGCCACCGTCGAGATCCGGCTGAACTACTACATGCCGATCGCCTCGCCATCGAACTTCACGTTCACCTTCGGCGGGACGACCTACGCGATCGCGTCGGATCACCCGCGTGGCGGCGGTACCCCGCCGACCACGACCACCACCACGACTACCGGTACGACGACCACCACGACGAGTCCGACGACGACCACCACCACCCCGACGACGACCACCACGGTGCCGTCCGACGCCTGGAAGCCGAACGTCGACTACGCCACGGGTGCTCGTGTGACCCACAACGGCGCGGCCTACGTATGCCGGCAGGGCCACCGGTCGCTGCCCGGCTGGGAGCCGCCGAACGTGCCTGCCCTCTGGACCCCCGCCTGACAGAGCCCGGCAGCGCGCTGAAGCTCGTGAGTGGTAAGGACGGTTCTAACCGTCCTTACCACTCACGAGCCCAAAGCGGTCAGTAACGCCCGGCGGTCAACTCGTCGAACCCCGGGAAGTCCCCCGCCAGCGTGGCGCCGGTGAAGTTGCCGACCCACCCGCCGTCGTCGTGGAAGAACCGGATGGACACGTAGTCGGGCCGAGTCCCCATGTCGAACCAGTGCGTGGTGTTCGCGGGCACGCTCAGCAGGTCCCCCGCCTCGCACAGCACCGCGTACACCTTGCCCCCGACGTGCAGGTAGAACACGCCGGACCCGCGCGCGAAGAAGCGGTCCTCGTCATCGTCGTGGGTGTGCTCGGCGAGGAACTTCTGCCGGGCTTCGGCGGCCTCGGCCGCCCAGCCGGGCTCGTCCGACGGGGTCATGCGGACGGCGTCCACGAAGGTGTAGCCCTCGGCCGCCGAGACCTTGCCGACCGGCTCCTCGTAGGCGGCCAGCACCTGTTCGGGCGTCACCTCGCGCGGCAGATCCGGGACGAGGTCCCACCGTTCGAAGCGGACACCGAGCCGCCCGAGTTCCCCGGTGATCACGGCCGGGTCCTCGGTCCTGAGCGCGATCTCGCCGGGCCGGTCGTCCGGCCACACGGTCAGCAGGGTCATCGCACTCCCCTTTCTCCACCGACAAGTCTTGTCTCTACCCGGAACCGGAGCAACCACTCCAAACATTCCAGGCGATGACGCGCGTGGCGCAGGTCATCCCCCCACACGTAGATGCCGTGCCGCGCGACGATCACCGCCGGCGTGTCCGCCCGGAACCCCGCCTCGAACGCGTCACCGAGGACGCGCATGTCCTGACCGTTCGCGATCACCGGGATGGTCACCAGGTCGTCGTGGGCGGCGCGGCCGAAACCCTTGAGCATCTCCAGGTCACGCAGTTCGACGCCGTCCGGCCAGTGCTCGGCGGCGACCACCGGCGCGAGGGCGTGCACGTGGATCACCGCGCCCGCGCCCGACACCGCCGCGATCCGAGCGTGCAGTCCCGCCTCGGCCGACGGCACCTTGTCCGGATGCGGCTGGTCGGCGACGGCCAGCCCGTCTTCGCCGACCACCACGACGTCGTCGCTGGTCAGCTCGCCTTTGTCCCGGCCGCTGACGGTGACGGCGACCCGCAGCGGATCACGGCCGAGCACCACCGAGAGGTTGCCGGACGTGCCCCGCAGCCAGCCCATTCCGGCGAACCGGGCGGACTCTTCGGCCAGCGCGCGCCCGGCGAGTTCCAGGAGACTCATCGAGGGACGACCTTCACCTCGTCGAATGTCCGGATGGTCCGGTGTGTCCCGAAATCCGCATCCCCGAACGGCTCACCGTCGCGGGCGAGGCCGACGGTCTGCCAGCCGTCGGCGGCGGCCCCGTCGAGCTCGGCCGGGACGTCGGAGAAGAACACGATGTCCCCCGGCTCGGCATCCAGCGCCGAGGCGATCGCGCGGTACGACGGCGCCTCACGTTTCGGCCCGGCGTTGACCGTGTCGAAATGCTTCTCGAACAAGCCGGTGACGTCGCCGTCGGTGGTCCGCGAGAACGACGCGATCTGCCCGGCGACCGAACCGGAGGAGAACACCGCGAGCCGCAGGCCGGACTCGTGCCACGACCGCAGCGCCGGGGCGACGTCGCCGAAGAACTCCGTCGTGAGGTCGCCCTCGGCGTACCCGCGCTGCCAGATGAGCCCCTGCAACGTCTTCAGCGGCGCGATCTTCTGATCCGCGTCCATCCAGCCGTGCAGCACCCGCACGACGTCCACTGTGGACGCATCCGCCGGGAGCCCGCCGAGTTCCCTGATCCGGGCCACGGCGCCGGCGACCTCGGGATCGTCCGGGTGGTCGTCGATCCACGGGCCCAGCCGCGGACGCGCGTAGTCGTAGAGGGTCACGTGCACGTAGCTGGTGGCGGTCAGCGTGCCCTCGATGTCGAGGACCACCCATCGGGCGGTCAGCGTTGCGGTCACTGGTTCGCTTCCCCTTCTGCGTAGTACTCGCGGAGCCGTCCGGGCTCGAAGGCCCCGCGGTCGGTCACCACCGCGGTCACGAACCGCGGTGGTGTCACGTCGAAGGCCGGATAGTGCCCACGGACGCGTTCGCTCGCGACGCGGTGGCCGAGCGCGCTCAGCACCTCGTCGCCGTCGCGGTATTCGATCGGCACGTCGGCGCCGGTCGGCGCCGCCTGGTCGGGCGCCTGGACCATCGCGTAGAACGGCACGCCGAACGCCTCCGCCGCCACCGCGAGCCCCAGCGTGCCGATCTTGTTGACCACATGACCGTCCATGGTGACCCGGTCGGCCGCGGTCACCAGCGCGCCGACCTCTCCGGAGGACAGCACCGCGGCGCCCATCCCGTCGGTGATCAGCCGGGTGTCGGCGCCCATCTCGGCGAGTGTCTCGGCGGTCAGCCGCGCACCCTGCAGGTACGGCCTGGTTTCCGTGCACAGGAAGGAGAACTCCTTGCCCTGCCATCGCGCGGCGAGCACGAATTCGACCAGGTAGAGGTCAGCCCAGCAATGCGTCAGCACGGTCGCCCCGCCCGGCACCAGCGCCGCAGCGTGCTCGCCGAGCGCACGGCTGCGCGACCGATACAATTCGTCACCTGCTTGCGCTCCCCTCGACGCGGCCTCGATGAGGTCACCCGCCGATTTGTCCACTTCGGACAGTACGACGGCGACGGCCTTGCGCAGGTGGTTGTTGGTCTTGCGGGTCGCGATGATCCGTTCCCCCGCCCGCTCCAGGTACGCCCGCGGGTCCGCGAGCCCGGACGCCTCGCGAGCGGCGAGCACCATCGCGCCCAACGCGGCGAAATACGGCCCGGAAGACTGCGTGACCATCTCTTCGATCGCCACCGCGACCTCTTCCGAAGTCCGGCAGAGCACCCATTCCCGCTCGAACGGGAAGATCCGGCGGTCGAGGATGTGCACGCCTTCGCCGTCGAGGCGGACGCTTTCGGCGAGGATCGGCAGCGTCATCAGCTGTACCCCGAAAGGCACGGCGGGATCCCGTTGAGGAAGTGATCGCCGACCTCGCGCGCCTTGTACATCACGGGGTCGTGCAAGGTCAGCGTGCGGGCGTTGCGCCAGAAGCGGTCGAAGCCGTACTTCGTCGCGGTGGCCCGCGCGCCGGTGAACTCGAAGACCTTGCTCGTGGTTTCGACCGCGGCCCGGCTCGCGACGATCTTCGCCGAAGAGATCGCGATCGCCGCTTCGGCGCGCTCGGCCGGGGTCAGCTCGAAGCCGCGCTCGTCGGCCTCACCGAATGCGGCGACCGCGGCGTCGACGGCGAATCCGGCCGCCCGTGCCGTCGCGACCAGTTCGCCGTATCCGGCCAGGATGTACGGGTCCTGGGCCGCTTTGTCCACATCGGACAGTGTCCAGGGTCGCGCGGTCTCCCTCGTGTACACCGCCGCTGCGTCGAGCGCGCCTGCCGCGAGGCCGACGTACACCTGCGCGAGCATGAGCTGGAAGCCGATCGCCGCCAGGGAGATGCGGGGCACCCTCGGATCCGACTGGTCTTCCGGCTGGGCGCCGAGGACGTCGTCCTTGGCGACGTGGACGTCCTCGAACCGTACCGCGCCGCTCGCGGTGAGCCGCTGGCCGATGTTGTCCCAGTCACCGGGGAAGGTGATCCCGTCGGCCCGCGCGTCGACGACGAAGGTCAGCTTCTCGCCGTTGTCGGTCCTCGTCGCGCTGACCACCAGGCGGTCGGCGACGGCCGCGCCGGTGGCGAAGGTCTTGGTGCCCTCGACGGTGAACCCGCCGTCGGCCGGGGTCAGGAGCAGGGCGGCGTCGAGCGGGTTGCTCACGCCGGCCCAGAACCAGCCCGGTTCGCTCGTCGCGCGCGGCCCGAACAGGCCGGTGCGCCAAAGCTGCAGGTAGTGGTAACCGAGCAGATGACCGACCGACGCGTCCGCGGCGGAGACGATCCGGGTGGCCTCGTTCGCGGCCGCCCAGCCGGCGGTGTCGAGCAGGGGTAACAGCCCGGACTCGCGCAGGAGGCCGACTTCCCGGACCGGGAGATCTCCGGCGAGGTCCCGCTCGGCCGCGTCCGCCGCCAGGGCGCCCGCAAGCTCGAGCGCCGCTTTTCGCCACACTTCGGTCATTCCGCCCCTTCCACGTCGATGAGAGCGTCCAGCGCCACGCGGGTCGCCCTCGCCACCCCGGCGGCCACGACGTCGCGATGCGGGTCGTAGGCCGACGGGTCGGGGTGCTCGGGCCGCGCGTCGCCGTCGATCACGAGCACACCACCGGCCCGCAGGCCGCGCAATGCCGCGAACACCAGCAACGTGGAGAGTTCCCTCTCAATGGCGATCACCCGCGCGGCGAGGTATTCGGTCATCGGGAGGATGAGCACCAGCGGGCTGAACGCGGCCCGTGTCCACACCACACCCCGGTGCGCCTCCGGGGCCTCGCGGCTCAGCGCCACGACGATCTCCGGGGTGGCGAACGCCGGGTACTCCGGGTGGGTGCCGCCGGGTGTCCCGGCCGGGTGGACACGGTCGAGGTCGACCTCGCGTCCGGTCATCGCCGCGGCGAGCCTGGCGGCCGTCTGGGCCGCGGTGCGCCCGCGCGCTGACGCGGCCGTCCCGCAGCACCGTGACGTGGTCGCTGACGGCGAGGACCTCCTGGAGTTTGTGCGACACCAGCAGGATCGTGCGGTCCTCGGCGGCGAGGTCGCGCAGCACGCCGGCCACATCGGCGACGGGCCCCTCGGCATGCCCACGCCCGGACGCTCCGTGAAGGACTCCTTCCCTACCCTGAGAGTAGTGAAGGAGCCCTTCCTTGCGTCTAGCACAAGGAAGGGCTCCTTCATGTACTCGGCAGCGCCGTCATGGACCGAACCTAGGAATCACCTGGCGGAACCCGCGTGACCGGACCGATCACGCGCGACTGTGTGGATTTCGGGTCATCCAACGCCCCGAAATCCACACAGTCCGTCGCCGACGGACCGATCACGACCGAAGGACCGGCGCTCGCGTCCCGGCTGGAAGCCGGCATCGCCCGAATGCGGACTAACGCTCACCCCGGATCGTGCGCCGCAGCTTCGGCACCCGCTCGTACAACGTCCGCTCCGCCCCTCGCTGCGTCGGCTCGTAGTAGTCCCGCCCCACCAGCTCGTCCGGCGGGTACTGTTGCGCCAGAACACCTTCCGGCACGTTGTGCGGATACCGGTATCCCTTCGCGTTGCCGAGCTTCTCCGCTCCCGCGTAGTGCCCGTCCCGCAGATGCGGCGGCACCGTCCCGATCCGCCCTGACCGGACGTCGCTGAGCGCGGCGTCGATGCCGGTGATGACGGCGTTCGACTTCGGCGCCGTCGCCAGGTGCACGGTCGCCTGCGCGAGCGCGAGACGGCCTTCCGGCATACCGATGAACTGCACGGCGTGCGCCGCCGCGACGGCCGACTGCAACGCCGTCGGATCGGCCATGCCGATGTCCTCGCTCGCGTGCACCACCAGCCGCCGGGCCAGGAACCGCGGGTCCTCCCCCGCCTCGATCATCCGCGCCAGGTAATGCAGCGCGGCGTCCACATCGGACCCTCGGATCGATTTGATGAACGCGCTGATGACGTCGTAGTGCTGATCGCCGTCGCGGTCGTAGCGCACCGCCGCCTTGTCCACTGTGGACTCGACAATGGTGAGGTCGATCGTCCTGGCCTCGGTCGCGCTCGCCGCGTCCGCGGCCGCCTCCAGCGCGGTGAGCGCGCGCCGCGCGTCGCCGGAGGCCAGCCGCACCAGATGTTCCCGCGCGTCTTCGGTCAGGGTGAGTTCGCCGCCGAGGCCGCGTTCGTCGGCCAGGGCACGCTCGATCAGCGCGCCGATGTCGGCGTCGGTCAGCGGCCGCAACTGCAGCACCAGCGACCGCGAAAGCAGCGGCGAGACGACGGAGAACGACGGGTTCTCCGTCGTGGCCGCCACCAGCAGCACCGTCCGGTCCTCGACTGCGCCGAGCAGGGCGTCCTGCTGGGTCTTGGAGAACCGGTGGACCTCGTCGATGAACAGCACCGTGTTCTCGGCGTTATATCGAAGCCTCCGCTGTGCCTCCTGAATGACCCCGCGCACCTCCTTCACCCCCGCCGACAACGCCGACATCGCCACGAACCGGCGGCCGGTCGCGGCCGAGACGAGGTTCGCCAACGTGGTCTTGCCCGTCCCCGGCGGACCGTAGAGCAGCACGGAAGCGGGAGCCGCGCCTTCGACGAGCCGCCGCAGCGGCGCCCCCTCCCGCAGCAGGTGCTGCTGGCCGACGACCTCGTCGAGCGAACGCGGCCTCATCCGCACCGCCAGCGGTGAGCCCGCCGGGACGGCGATGTCCCGCGGCTCGGCCGGCTCCGGCGGCGGCCCGAGATCGGGGTTCACGGTGAAGAGTTCGTCCTGTGCCACGGTGTCGACGGTAGCCGTACCCACCGACGGTTCCGGCCACAGGTCAGCGCAGCCGCTCCCGGAACGAATGCCACATGATCACGGCCGCGTACGGCACGAACTCCCGGCCGCGCCGCCACACCCACGGGATGCCCTTCAGCACCAGCCAGCCGACGTGCCCGGCGGCACTCGGCTCCACGCCTCCCGAGCAGGTCAGGCTGACCGGCCGCGGCACCGCGAACCCGGCCTCGGCGAGCCGTTCGGTGAACCCGGTCGCCAGCATCCGGTGCCCGAGCTCCGACGGGTGCAGCCGGTCGACGCTCCACGCGGTGAGGTCGTAGGCGCCCGGCAGCAGTTCGAGGTCGAGACACGGCACGCTCTCGCGTTCGACGACCCCGTCGATGGCGGCGTTCAGCTCGGCCACTCGCTGGCTCAACGCCCGCCGCAGCGACTGCGGGAGGCGGAACACCTTGCCATGGTCGTGGTAGCGCACCGGGACCACGGTCGTGCCGACGGCGGCCAGCGCACGGATCACCTCGGTGAGGTCCGCGGCGATCTTCTCGGCGCTGAAATCGGGGCGCAGCGTGTCGTTCATCCCCGCCACCACCAGCGCGACGTCCGGCCGGTGCGCCACGGCCGCGGGAAGCTGCTTCGTCAGCACACAGCCCATGCGGGCACCGGTGAACGACGGGTTCAGGTAGCCGTCCGGCTCGACACCCAGCGCCTCGGCGACGAGCGGGCCGACCCCGCGCCAGCCGCCTCGGTCCGGCAGCGGGTCGCCAAGGCCCACGGCCGTGGAATCGCCGAGCACGACCAGTCTGCGCGCGGACCTCGGAACGGCGGGCGCGGGAGGAAGGAGAGGTTCGGGACCTGGAGTGACTTCGACACTGATCACGGTCACGGTAGCCACCATCGGCCACGCAGGCTCACCCGTGATGATGTCTGGGTAACGCGGCGAGGACGGTCGAGCGAAAAGTCCGTGCGGTGGCTACCGGAACGCCGGATAGAACGCGAGATCCGCGTGCGGCCCCAGCCTCGCGCCGAGCGCCGCGGCGACCCTGGTGGCGTGCTCGGAGATGTGGGTCAGGCGGGCGCGCAGCGAGTGTTTGGCCAGTTCCCGCCACCAGGTCACCAGCGCGGCCTCCCGGCTGATCGGCGTGGCGTGCCGGTCCAGGTCCAGGTCCAGCTCCGGGAGGATCTCCCAGGTGATGACCCACAGCAGGAGCAGCTGACCGTCCATCAGGTGCTCGGCCAGCGCGTCTTCGTCCGCGAGCGCGGGCCAGACCGAGACGACCTCGGCCCGCCAGGCCGCGATCATCGCCTCGCTCATCCCCGGCGGCAGCGCCAGCGCGTCCTCACTCGACGCGAACGGGAGCCGCAGGTACGCCGCGTCCATCAAAGTGCTGCGCACCCGGCCGCGTTCGAAGTCGAGGAACCGCACTCCCCCACTGGTCACGAGGTTGTTGTCCGGGCTGAGATCCACGGGGCTGAACGCCCGGTACGACGGCGAACCCGCTCGCTCGGCGACCTCCATGACCCGCTGTTGCACCGGCTCCGGCGTCTCGACGTCGAGCAGTTCCTCCAGCAGGCCGGGCAGTTGCGCGCAGACCGCGGGCAGCGGCGCGTCCTCGTTCTTGACCGGGCCGCCGAGACGGCGCAGCAGCGCGTTGAAATCGGGTTCGCGGCTCGCCGTGCTCGCGTGCAGCCTGCCCAGCGACCGGGCCCAGGACAGCAGCGCGCGTTCGGCGCCGCGCGCGTCACGCGCGTGGAGCTTGTCGTGCAGCGTCGGGACGCCGCCGAGGTCCTCGATCACCAGGACGCGGTCCCGGCCGTCGTGGGCCAGCAGCTCCGGGCACATGCGGTCCTCCGGCGCGAGCGCGGTGAACAGCTGGTAGCTGACCGCCTCCTGCGCGAACGGGTCGGGCCGTCCCGGTTCGGGTTGGTCGGGGTAGTGCTTGATGACCAGTGTGCGTGGCAGCGCGAACGGCGACGACGCCACCCGCGCCCGCACGACCGTGGCCGGGCCACTGCCGGCGAGGTCTTCGGGGGCGACGAGGGTGATCGCGCTGCCGAATCGGCGTGAGAGGACCGACTCGCCAGCGGCGAGTGCGGCCGCGACGGCGAGGGTTTCGGCTCCAGCTCCGACGGTCGAATCGTCGGCAGAGGAGGTATCGACTGTCATTGCCACCGACCCTACTCGTGACTGAGCAACCATGACCACTGAGATCCGGGCAATCGCGCGCACTGGCGCGATCTGGGACTCATCCGCGTGAAAGCGGACGTTCCGTCACCCTCGATCGTTGCCCACGACGGCGCAATGTCAGCACAATGGCCGCAGCTGCAACGATTCCGATGAGATTGACCAGCAGCTGACCGGCCGAATAAAGGCACCGTTCCCACTGACCGGCAACCGCCGCGACCACCGCGTAACCCGCCGCGGGCACCGTCGTCACCGAGATGAACACGCCGACGAGCGCGGCGGATTTGGCCGAAGTCATGGAAAGCATCCCGGCCGCGCCGGCGAGCAACGCGACGATCAGCGACGCGACTCCGACCTTGTAGACGAAATCCACCTCGTGGTTCTCGGCGAGCTTGCTCACTTCGAGCACGCCGGTGGCACCGCCCACCAGAACCACACCGAGGGTGATCACCATCGCGATCGGGAAGCCGCCGAGCAACGCGATTCCGCCCTGCTTCACGAGATCTTTCCGGCGCAGCACCAGACCGACCGCGATCGCCGCCAGCGGGCCGAATTCCGGCCCCACGACCATGGCGCCGACGATGGTGACCGCCGAGTTCGTGACGACACCGACCGCCGCCAACAGGCACGCGATGGTCAAAAACGCCTGAAATGTCCAAGTGAGGCGCGACTCCTCGCCGGTGCGGCCGACGAGTTCCTGCCACACCACCGCGTCCGCGGCCTCGCCCGGCGCGGCCTCCTCCGCCTTGTCGGCGGCGTCGGACACCGCGGTGTCCAGCGCTTCCAGCGTGATCCCGCCGGTGTGGTCGAGGTCGAGGCCGCACAGCGACTCGACGATGTCGTCGGTCGCCTCGCGCGCGATGTCCGCCTCGATCAGGTCGCCTCCCGGTGCGACCGCCACCCCGCGATGCACCACGAGATGCGCCGTCCCGGCGTGTGCCCGCAGGATCCGGATCGCTTCTTCGGTCCGGTCCGGCGGGCACACGGCCCTGAGGTGGAGCATCAGTTCTTCACGGGCGGCGCGGGCTTGGCGTCGATGCCCGCCTCCTTGCGCTGCTCCGCGGTGATCGGCGCGGGAGCCGCGGTCAGCGGGTCGAACCCGCCGCCGGTCTTCGGGAACGCGATCACGTCACGCAGCGACTCGGCCTTGGCCAGCAGCATGACGATCCGGTCCCAGCCGAACGCGATCCCGCCGTGCGGCGGCGGGCCGAAGGCGAAGGCGTCGAGCAGGAAGCCGAACTTCTCCTGCGCCTCCTCCTCGGACAGGCCCATCAGCTCGAAGACCTGCTTCTGCAGATCCTGCTGGTGGATACGGATCGAACCGCCGCCGATCTCGTTGCCGTTGCAGACGATGTCGTAGGCGTAGGCCAGCGCGTTGCCGGGGTCGTCGGCGAGTTTGCCGATCCACTCCGGGGTCGGCGAGGTGAAGGCGTGGTGCAGGGCCTTCCACTTGCCGCCGCCGACCGCGACGTCGTCGGACTCCTCGGCCGAGATGAACATCGGGAAGTCGACGACCCAGACGAACGACCAGGCGTTCTCGTCGATCAGGCCGAGTCGGCCGCCGATCTCCAGCCGGGTGGCGCCCAGCAGCGCACGCGCGTCGGCGGGCTTGCCCGCGGCGAAGAATACGCAGTCGCCAGGCTTGGCGCCGACGGCTTCGGCAACCGTCTCGCGCTCCTTCTCCGACAGGTTCTTCGCGACCGGCCCGCCGAGCGTGCCGTCCTCGTTGACCAGGATGTAGGCGAGACCGCGATGGCCGCGCTGCTTGGCGAAATCCTGCCAGGCGTCGAGGGTGCGGCGCGGCTGGTCGGCCCCGCCGGCCATCACGACGGCGCCGACGTACGGCGCCTGGAACACGCGGAACGGGGTGTCGGCGAAGAACGCCGTCATGTCGGTCAGTTCGAGGTCGAAGCGCAGGTCCGGCTTGTCCGAACCGTACTTCTCCATCGCCTCGGCGTAGGTGATGCGCCGGAACGGCCGGGGGATGTCGGCGCCGATCAGCTTCCACAGCGCCGTCACGATGTCCTCGCCGAGCGCGATGACGTCGTCCTGCTCGACGAAGCTCATCTCGATGTCGAGCTGGGTGAACTCCGGCTGCCGGTCGGCGCGGAAGTCCTCGTCCCGGTAGCAGCGTGCGATCTGGTAGTACCGCTCGAGACCGCCGACCATGAGCAGCTGCTTGAACAGCTGCGGCGACTGCGGGAGCGCGTACCACGAGCCGGGCTTGAGCCGGGCGGGGACCACGAAGTCGCGGGCGCCCTCAGGGGTGGAGCGGGTCATGGTCGGGGTCTCGACCTCGACGAACTCCTGCGCGTGCAGCACCTCGCGGGCCGCGCGGTTCACCTCGCTGCGCAGGCGCATCGCGGCCGCGGGGCCGCTGCGGCGCAGGTCGAGGTAACGGTGCTTGAGCCGCACCTCCTCGCCGACGTCGACCCGGTCGTCGATCGGGAACGGCAGCACGGCGGCCTCGGACAGCACCTCGAGCTCGGTGGCCAGCACCTCGATCTCGCCGGTGGGGATCTCGGTGTTGGCGTTGCCCTCCGGCCGCTCCGAGACCTCGCCGACGATGCGGACGCAGTACTCGGAGCGCAACTGGTGGGCGCGCTCGGCCATCTCGCCCTCGCGGAAGACGACCTGGCTCACGCCGCTGGCGTCACGCAGATCGATGAAGATGACGCCGCCGTGATCGCGCCGCCGGGCCACCCATCCGGTGAGGGTGACCGTCTGACCGGCGTGCTCGGCACGCAAGGTGCCGGCTTTATGGGTGCGAAGCACTGCGGGTGCTCTCCTTCGGCATCACGATTCTGCGATTCGACGGCTTTTCGCCGACGTCAAAGGCTAACGAATCGCCCCGGATGCCTCGCGACCAGGTACAAACCCGGCGTTTCGTCAGATCGTCGGCCAGGCCTCCAGCGCCGCGACCATCCGCCGGGTGTGCGCCAGGTAGTCCGGCACGGACAGGACCCGGCCGTCGATGTTCTCCAGCAGCCAGCCCGAGGCCGCCTCCTTCGACGCGAAGAACTGTGTGCAGACCAGGGCCTCGACGTAGTCCTGGCCGAGGGCGAGGTCGATACCGGACAACCGCGACGCGGCGACCACGGCCTGCGGCGGGTCGACGCTCAAGACCCTTTCCCTGGTGAAGTGGACCCGGACGCGGGCCCCGGTCGCCGGGCAGACCGCGTCCGCGTGCACGGGTTCACCGGTGGCGACGGCCAGAAGGAACAAGTCGACGCGGTACCGGTCGGAGCCCGCGCGGTCGGCCGGGCGCGAGCCACGGTCCATCACGACCAGGCCGTCGCGGATGGCGAAACCCATCAGGTCCATCAGCCGGTGGGCTTCGGCGGGGTCCATGCCGACGGTCGCGGCGAGTCTTCCGATGGCGATGGGGTGTCTGCCCGCCCTGGTCAGCTTGGTCGCGGCCCAGGCGATGCGGACAGCGGCGGTGCGATCCGTACGGGTGGTCAACAGGCACCTCCTCGCCTTCGTCCCCGTTGAGATTAAGCACGAAAAGGTTTTCCGCCAAGTCACTGCGCCGAACGGCCGAATGCGTTGTGCGGTAAGAAAATTCACAGTGCGCATCGAGCAACGGGAAGACGCACTTTCGGCCGTATCGGGCGAAAGTGGTGCTACAGCAGTTTGAGCTGCTCGGCCGGCGGCACCACCGCCTCCCCCGAACGCTGCGCGGGCATCGTCACCTGCATCCGTTCCCCGTCGTCCGCACGGGAACCGAAGCCGTGACGGCGCAACAACGGGCCGACTTTGGCGCCGAGCCGCTCCCGATAGGACTTCGGGAGATACGCGCCGCGCGCGTACAGCTCGCGATATTTCGGCACCAGCTCCGGATGTTCCCGGCCGAGCCAGCGCGCGAACCATTCCCGCGCGCCCGGCCGCAGATGCAGCGGCAGGACGGTGACCCGGGTGGCACCGGCTTCGGCCAGCCGCGAGAACAGGGCGTCGAGCGCGGCCACCGAATCGGTCAGGTACGGGAGCACGGGGGCGACCAGCACCGAACACGGCAGCCCGGCGTCGCGTGCCTTGCGGATCAGGTCGAGCCTCGCCCGCGGGCTCGGCGTCCCCGGCTCCAGGCGGTGTTGCAGCTTCTCGTCCAGCAGTGCGAGCGAGATCGCCAGCCCGGCGGGCACGTCCTTCGACACCGATCCCAGCAACGGGAGATCCCTCGCCAGCACTGTTCCCTTGGTCAGGATCGACAGCGGCGTGCCCGAATCGGCCAGCGCGGTGATGATGCGCGGCATCAGCTTGTACCGGCCTTCGGCGCGTTGGTAGGGGTCGGTGTTCGTGCCCATCGCGACGTGCTCGCGTGTCCAGCTCGGCCTCCGCAGCTGCGCGGCCAGCACCTCGGGCGCGTTGACCTTCACGATCACCTGCGTGTCGAAATCGCGTCCGGCGTCGAAATCGAGGTACGTGTGGGTGTTCCTGGCGAAACAGTTGTGCGTGACCATGCCGTCGGCGATGAAGTCGCCCGTGCCGGTGGTGATGTCGAACAACGGCAGCTCGATGCCCAGCGGCTCGATGGACGTCACCTTCCGTCTCGTCCGGCCGATGGGGAGGCCGTCGAGCGATCGTTTCCAGCCGACGGCGGGGTCGGCGAGGTGGAAGAACCGCACCTCCTCCGCGGGCCCGCCGAGGATCTGCACCGTCCACAACGGACGGAACTTGGCGTTTTCGCTTCTGACGTAACGGAAGCCGAAGTTGCCCAGCGCGGAACAGAAGGTGGAGACGATGTCCTGTTCGTCATGGGTGACGCGCAGCGCGCCGTGCCGGTAGCTCCCGGCGAGGTCGAACAACCCGGCCAGGAATCCGCGCAGCCAATGGGAATCCGGCGACGGCGGCACCTGCACGAAGCCGACCGACGCACCGAAATCCGGCAGGTAGCGAAGCGCGCGGTCCGCTGCGTCCTTCTCGGCCGAGAACCCGCCGGAGCGCAATATTCCGCACAGATATCCGGCGCGATAGCCGAGGGTGTCGTCCGGGGTGCGGGCGAGTTTCCCGACGCCGACGAGTTCGGTGCCGCCGACCAGATGCGGCCGCTGCGCGGCGCCGAAACGGGTGCCAGTGACGTGTTTCCACCCGTGCCCGGTCAGGAACCGGTGATCGCCACTGGCCACGATGGACGTTCCGTCGTCGAGGGACAGGCGGTACGCCGGCTTCAGCGTCGACCAGTGCGCGAGGACCTTCGTCGGCACCAGGCGGCGCCCCGCGCCACGCCCGCGCGTCCCGTAGATCGCGTCGCCGGGCGCCAGCTCCGCCAGCGGCTTCGTCCGGCCGTCGGCCATCAGGACCGGCGTCCCGCCTTCGAGGCAGTACGTACACGCGTGAGAACAACCGCGGTACGGGTTCACCGTCCATCCGAACGGGACACCCGAGCCCTCGGGCACCTTGTTCAGCACGGATTTGGCGTGCACCTCGTGAAAGGTGACGCCGTCGAACTCGGGCGTGCGCACCGAACGCAGCAGCCCGTCCAATCCGGGCAGTACCGGCTCGCCGCCGTTCGCCCGCTGTCGATCCCATCGCACCCGGCCAGTCGAACACATGTTCTAGACGGGTGTCAAACAGATGTTCGAACACGAGTGACCTTCGCGGCATTCCGTCCTCTGGATGCGGTAGTTGCGCACGCAAGTACCGCATCCAGAGGACGAAATGCGTGCTAGAGCTTCGTGATCTCCTCGGTCACGTACCCGGCGGGCTGGATCAGCCCCGCGCACCGGCTGTCCCCGCGCGGCGTCGCCGACCGGCGGCGCACCGTCACCGAGTAGAAGTCCTCGCCGCCGCGCACGGTGACGACCCGCGCGTCGGATTCGAGCAGCGGCTCCTCCTGGACGGCGAGCACGTCGTCGAGACCGGACAGGTCCAGCTGCCGCCGGAGCGCGATCTCCGCGAACTGCGCCCACGCCGTCCGGGCGGATGTCCGGCCACGAAGCCGCTCCGGCTCGACCTGACCACGGAGGGCGGACTTGGCGACCAGCGCCGCCTCGGCCGGGTTCAGCTGGCCGTGCAGGAAACCGTCGGGGACCACCAGGAGATTGCCCGCCCAGCGGTCACCGCCGACATGGCTGACCTCCCAGGCCCGGCCGGGGTGGTTGGTGTTGAGCGTCGATGCCAGCGGGCGGCCGAGCACCGCGCAGCACATGTCCTTGGTGCCGTGCGTGCAGACCAGGAACAGCGGCCCGTCCACTCGCGTGCCGAACCCGCCCATGCCTTCCGCGACCGCTTCGAGGTCCAGCTCGGCCAGCTGGCCGAGGTCGCGGATCTCCAGCCGCTCCAGCCAGCGGTTGCCCGGCTCTCCTCCGCCGACGTACACGGAACGGGGGCGATCCGGGTCGCGCCGATGTTTGCCCGGACGACGGATCAGCAGCGGACGGAGCCCGTGGGACCGTCTCAGGTTTTCGAGCAGCTCACGGCGCTCGGCGGGGAAGGCCTCGTCGAGGACGTTTTCCAGCGCGTCCGCGGGCCAGGGACCCGGCTGCTCGATGAGCAGCCAGCAGCGCATGTCCGCGGCGGTGCCGGCGGGGCTCGCGCCCAGCATGCGCGCGACGGTGGCGCAGCCCGGCAACGCGGCGGGCGGCGCTGGGGTGTCCGAGAGCTGAGCGGTCATCGGCTGACCACTCCGGACTTCACCTTAGGCATGCCTTAGCTTACCCCGCCCGACCTCCCTTCACACTTCTCGTCCTCTGTGACTTTCAGCCGATCGAGAGAAGTCCCTGCGTGGTGAGCTCGCCGAGGAAGGCCCGCACCGTCCCCCGATCGAGTTCGGACAGCTCGGCGAGTCGCTTGACCGCCTGCGGCGTTCCGTCGAGCAGCGCCTTCAGCAGTGGAGCCGCGGCGCCCGCGAAGACGAACCGTTTACCGTCAGCGAGCAGGGTCACCCGGCCGTCGCGTTCTTCGAGCACCGCCCTCGGGACGAGAAACCGGACCTCGGTCTCGTCACCGTCCGGCAGCAGGCCGGGGGTCGCCGCCCAGGGCAGCCCGACCCGCGGATGAGCCGGGGCCGCCGAGTCGCGTTCGGCGAGGAACCTGTCGACGACGTCACCGGTCAGCGTGGCTTCCAGTTCCGCCCGCAGCGCGGCGGCACGGGCCGCCCGCTCCTCGTCCGTCCCGAATCTCGGGAGGTCCTGGCGGAACACGGTGCTCGCCCGGAGCTTGTCGGCGAGCCAGGACACCAGGTCGATCCCGGTGGCCGGGCTGAACCCGAGCGTGAGGTGCAGCGACATCTCCCCCACCGCGGTGACGTCGTGCCAGTGTCCGCGCGGGACGTAGAGGACGTCACCGTCTTCGAGGATGAAGTCGTCGATCGGCTCACCGGGCCGCTCGGGCTGCTCGACGTCGCGATGCAGCGGAGCGGGCCTGGTCGGGCCGTGCATCCGCCAGCGTTTGCGGCCGGCGACCTGGATGATGAAGGCGTCGTGGTCGTCCCAGTGCACGTCGAAGCCATGGGTCACGCCCCAGCCCGCGTACAGGTTGACCTGGACGCTCTCGCGGAGGTCGTGTTCGAGACTCCTGGCGAGATCGCCGATCGGATCGCTGAGTTCCTGGATGGCGTCGAGCACCATCGTCGCGCCGCCGCGGAGGTGTTCGGTGAACGGAGCTGCCAGCAGGCGGGGGACGGTGCCACTGCGGCGGGTGGGGACGAGATCGATGTAGCTCTCCATGGGCACCGGGGTGCCGTCGAGCGCGAGGCGCAGCCGCGGGAACTCCAGGCGGTGCTGCCGGAGGATCGCGTTCAGCGCCGGCCACGGCAGCAGGTCGGCGAACCGGCCCGCGCGGCCTTCGAAACGGCGATAGGTCTCGCCCTGGACCTCTTGGAAGAACTGGCTGACCCCGAGCGGAGCCACGAGGTCAGCCAGCGTCGGCGGTTCGGGCACTCAGCCGTCGTTGCCGTCGTTGTCGGCGGCCGCGCCGTTGGCCTTCCCGCGGTCGACCGCGGTCGGGATCATCTCGACCTCCAGCAGCAAACCGCTGTCGGGAGCCTGCGTACCTGACTGTTCCTGTGCCATCCTGCCACCTTTTTCTCAGACGAGCGGACGGACCGAAAATCGGCCTGGAGCGCCGCCCAGCCTACGACACGTTTCGAGATAATTCACTGTCCAGCAGGGAAAAACGGCCTAGCGAGCGATCTTCGACACCGTGGCGCCGGTTCACCCGGACAGCGGTTCTAAGCTGCCATCCATGGCTGATCCGGCATCCGTCTCCCGCCCGCGCTGGGACGTGCTCGCGGCCGTAGGCGCCGGTGGCGCGCTGGGCAGCCTCGCCCGCTACGGACTGTCGGTCGCGATCCCCCATCCCCGGGGTCAGTTCGCGTTTTCCACCTTTGCCACCAACGTTTCCGGCTGCCTGCTGATCGGCGTCCTGATGGCGTCGCTGACCGCCACGGCCGATCCGCACAGGTTGCTCCGGCCGTTCCTCGGGGTCGGGATCCTGGGCGGTTACACGACGTTTTCGACCTACGCGACGGACACACTCGATCTCGTGACGACCGGGCGCCCGTTCACCGGGTTGGCCTACGCGTTCGGAACGGTGGCCGCGGCGCTGGTAGCCGTCTACGCCGGGCACGAAATCACCCGTGCGGTGAAGAAATGACCCTCTTCTTCGTCGCGCTCGGCGGCGGTTTCGGTGCGATCGTCCGTTTCCTGACCGATCTCCGGCTGCGCGCGTGGCGGGGCGCCGCCTTCCCGTGGGGCACGCTGGCGGTCAACATCGCGGGCTCGTCGCTCCTCGGCGTCCTGACCGGCTGGGCACTGCACGGCGGCCAGCCGGACGGCGTCCGCTCGCTGCTGGCCGTCGGGTTCTGCGGCGGGCTCTCCACGTTTTCGACGTTCGGGTACGAAACCCTGCGCCTGTTCACCGAGAAGACGCGAGCACGCGCCGTGGTGAACGCCGTCGCCACGATGGCCGCCGGGATCGGCGCCGCGGCGGCCGGGCTGCTGCTCGCCGTCGCGATCTGGCACTGAATCAGTCTTCGGGCGCCATCCGCCACGCCGCGGCCGCGATCGCCTCACGCTGTTCGGCCGGGAGGTCCGCCGCCATCTCCTCCAGCTTTTCGACGACGCCTTCGTGGGCGGCGTTCGCGAGCCGGAGTCCCTCTTCCGTCAGCGTGATCTTCAGCGCGCGGCGATCGCAGGAATCCGCGACCCGCTCGACGAGCGCGCGCCGCTGCACACGGTCCACCAGGCCGGTGACGCTGGACTTCTCCAAGTTCAGCATCTTGCCCAGGTCGGTCATCCCGACGCCCGCCTCCCCTTGCGCCAGCACGCAGAGCAGCTGAGCCTGCTGCGGCGTGAGGTCGTGCGACCGGCCGACGTCGATGAAAGCCCGCTGCACCAGATGCGAGAGCCGCACCAGCGCCGTCGCGAATCCGAGGTCTTCGGCCGTGGTCATGAGCGCAGTCTACTTGACGATCGTTCGGAGTACGAACTACCCTAGTTCGTAGTACCAACATTCCGTACTACGAACTAGGGGATCTCATGACCACGACCGTGGCCGTCATCGGCGGGGGATACGGCGGCACGACCGTCGCCAAGGAGCTGGACTCGTTCACCGACGTCGTGCTCGTCGAGCCGCGCGAAGACTTCGTCCACCACGTCGCCGCCTTGCGGGGACTCGTCGATCCCGAGTGGACGGATCGGCTCTTCTACCCGTACGCCCGGCTTCTCGAGCGGGGACGGGTGCTCCGCGACCGCGCGGTGCGCGTGGACGAGGACGGCGTCACGCTCGCTTCGGGTGAACGGCTCACGCCGGACTACGTCGTACTGGCGACCGGTTCGGCGTACCCGTTCCCGGCGAAGATCGATTTCCACGACAGCGCTTCGGCGAAGGCGAAGATCCGTGCCACCCGGGAGGAACTCGCGGGCGCGGAGAAGGTGCTGCTGCTCGGCGCGGGCCCGGTGGGCCTCGAACTGGCGGGCGAGATCAAGGCGGTGTGGCCGGAGAAGGCCGTGACGATCGCCGATCCGGCGAAGGAGATCTTGCCCGGTTTCCCGGAGGACTTCCGCGCGGAGATCCGCCGCCAGCTCGACGGACTGGGCGTCGAACTCCTGCTCGGCACCTCGCTGACCGAGCCACCGGTCTCGGAACCCGGGCAGGCCAAGACGTTCACCTCGGGGCTCAGCGGCGGCGGCGAGGTGACCGCCGACCTGTGGTTCCAGTGCTACGGCGGCGCGCCGCACACCGCGTACCTCGACGGCGAACTGGCCGCCGCGCGGCAGGCGAACGGGCAGGTGGAGGTGACTCCCGAACTGCGTCTACCGGGACAGCCCGGCGTGTTCGCGCTCGGCGACATCACCGCGCTGCCGGAGGGGAAGCTGGCGAAGGTGGCCGGTGACCACGCCGAGGTCGTCGTGGCCAACATCCGGGCGCTGATCGAAGGCGGCGAGCTGCGCGCGCATACGCCGGGCGGGCCGATGATCTCGTTGCCGCTCGGGCCTTCCGGGGGCGCGACCTACGCCGAGGAGGTCGGGACCCTGGACGCGGCGACCACTTCGGAGATCAAGGGGTCGCACATGATGGTGTCCAGGTACGAGGAGATGTTCGGGAAGGCATAGGGGCTCGTGAGTGGTAAGGGCGGTGAAGGCCTCCTTGCCTACCCTGACGGTAGGGAAGGGGCCCTTCGCTACGCCGTCGACGTGGCTTTCGCGACACGATCGAAGGCGGCCATGAGCGGACCGCCCATCGCACCCGACACGTTTGCCTTACCCCTCAATAGAACCCGAAACGCCACTCACGAGGTTGTCAGCGGGGAGCCAGCCCACGCACGTGTGTGAAGGGGTCCTCCCCCGTCGGCAGCAGCGCGATGATCGGCGTCGTCAGCCCGTTGTCCACGTAGGACTGCACCTGCTCGCGGCAGGAATCGAGGCTGCCGTGGACGATCAGGTCGTCGACGACCTCGTCCGGGATGACCTGGTTCGCCTTCTGCCGGTCGCCCGCGGCCCACGCCTCGTGCATCGGCGCGAGCGCGTCGCCGCGGCCGAGCCATTCGTGGAATGCCGCGTACACCGGCACGGTCAGGTAGCTCGAGATGAGCATCCGGCCGAGCCCGCGCGCGGCGGCCTTGTCCTCGGTGGGGCAGACGAAGATCCGCGCGGCCAGTTCGGTGTCCGGACCGATCTCGGCCCGCACCTTCGGCACGTCGGAGGCGGCGAGCCAGTTGGTGATGGCACCGTCCGCCTCCTTCGCGGCCAACCGCAGCATCCCCGGCCGCAGCGCGGCGAGCATGATCGACGGCGGCGGGTCGGCGGGCCGCTCCAGCCGGAACTTGCTGACGGAGAACGACTCGTACTCCTCGGTGACCTTCTCCCCCGCCAGCGCCGACCGCAGGAAGCGCAGGGTGTCCCGCGAACGCGCGAACGGCGCTTCGAACTCGGCGGCGTTCCAGTTCTTCACGATCACCGGCGACGACGCGCCGATGCCGAGCACGAACCGGCCGGGCGCCAGTTCCGCGACGGTCGCCGCGCTCATCGCCAGCAGCCCGGGTCCGCGTGTGTACACCGGCACGATCGCGGTGCCGAGCCGAAGCTGCGGCGCCCACTGCGAGGCCAGCACCAACGGCGTGAAGGCGTCGTGGCCCGCCGTCTCGGCCGACCACGCGTCGGTGTAGCCGAGATCCGGCAACTCCCGCACCATCTCCTCGTGCGCCGCGAGCGGCACCCCGGTCAGCGGAATGGTGATGCCCCACCGTTTCATGCGTTCTCCTCGCTCTTGACCGCGGCACCGGACAGCTCACGCACGATCCAGTCCACCTGCGTGCGCATCAGGTTCTCCGCGACCTCTTCGGCTTGCGGCGTCATATGCGTCGCGCCGGCCAGCGGCAGGAACACGTGCGCGCGTCCCTTGGCCAGCAGGGCCGACGACAGGCGCAACGAGTGGGCGACGAAAACGTTGTCGTCGGCCAGCCCGTGCACGATAAGCAGTGCCCGCGAGAGATCGCCGGCGCCGGCGATCAGCGAGTTGTGCTCGTACGAAGCGGTTTCCTCCCGCGGAAGCCCGAGGTAACGCTCGGTGTAGTGCGTGTCGTACAACGACCAGTCGGTCACCGGGGCGCCCGCGACCCCGGCGTGGAAGACGTCGGGGCGCCGCAGCACGGCCAGCGCGGAGAGATAGCCGCCGTAGGACCAGCCGCGGATCGCGACCCGTTCCAGATCGAGTTCCGGATGGAGCGCGGCCGCCGCGTGCAGGGCGTCGACCTGGTCGGCGAGGGTGACATCGGCGAGTTTTCCGGCGATCTCCTTTTCCCAGGCCGCACCCCGGCCGGGGGTCCCGCGCCCGTCGGCGACCAGCACCGCGAAGCCCTGGTCCGCGAGCCACTGCGGGGTCAGGAAGGCGTTGCGGGTCTGCAGGACACGCTGGGCGTGCGGGCCGCCGTACGGGTCGAGCAGCACCGGGAGCTTGCCTTCGCTCTCCTCGTACCCGGTCGGCAGCACCAGCGCGGCGCGCAGGCCCCGCTCCCCCAGCGTCAGCCAGGTCAGGTTCGGCACGACGTCGGGGTCGACGGTGAAGGAACCGATGCGTGCCACCGTCTTCTCGCCGGACACGACGGTCACCACCGGGCCGCTGCGCTCCAGCGTCCAGGACGAGAGCACGGTCAGCGAAGCGTTCCCGGAGCCGACGTGCACACCGTCCTCAGTGGACAGACGGCGGAGCTCGCCGCCTTCCGTGCGAAAGACGTGGATCTGCGTCGGATCGGCCTCCGAGGCGCTGAACAGCACCTCGTCGCCGACGTGCAGGATCGAGCGCACCTGCAGTCCCGGCGGGGTGACGGCCACGCCGTCGACGACCAGCCGGTGGTCACCGTCGGCGGCGCTCTCGCGGACCAGGCGGCCGTCGGTCGTCCACGCCGGGACGCCCGCGGCGAGCTCGACCCAGTGCTCGTCGGTCTCGGTGTGCAGCACCTCGACCGCGCCGGTCGCCGGGTCGACCGCCTGGATCTCCAGCTTCCGCTGGTCACGCGACTGCACGGACAGCAGCGGCTTGCCCGAGGCGGACCAGTGCACCGCGGCCAGGTACTCCCAATCGGTCTTCTCGATGTCGACGCGGGAGCCGTCGAGGCCGAGGATCGCCAGTGTCACGTCCGCGTTCGTGGTGCCCGCCGCCGGATACGCGACGACGTTCGCCGCCGACTGCGGGTTCGCCGGATCGGCGATCGTCCAGCGCGGCACGGCGGCCCGGTCGGACCGCTCGACCAGCAGGCTCTTCCCGTCCGGCGACCACCAGTACCCGCGCGTGCGGCCCATCTCCTCGGCCGCGATGAACTCCGCGAGCCCCCAGGCGATGTCGTCGCCCGCTTCGCTGTCTTCACCGCCGAGCAGCCGGTCTTCACCGGTGGCCCGGTCGATCACCCGCAGGCGGCGGTCGCGGACGTAGGCGACGTGCGTGCCGTCCGGGCTGGGCCGCGGGTCGACGACCGAACCGTCGACCAGCACCGACACCTCACCGGTGGCCAGGTCGAGGGTGTGGAGCTTGCCCGAGAGCGAGAACGCGGCGACGGTGAAGGCGTCGTCGACCGCGTAGCCGACCACACCGCCGCCGGTCTCCCGGCTGCGCTCGCGACGGGCACGCTCTTCCGGCGGCAGGTCTTCTTCACCGGGCAGCAGCTCGGCGGCGTCGACCAGCTTCGTCTCCTCGCCCGCCGCGACGTCGAACGACCACAGGCTGTGCCGAGGGTCGGTGCCGGACTCGGACCGCAGGAACAGGATGCGGGCGCCGTCCGGGGAGACCTTGAACTCTTTCGGCGCGCCGAGGGTGAAGCGCTGGGTGCGGGCCTGACGGCGGAGGAACGGGAGATCTTCGAGGCTGTTGTCGGTCACGTCCCGCACTCTCTCAGACGATCAACCGGAGACGCCAACGCCTTCCAGCTTCTTCAGCTCCGTCTCGGGATCGAAGTCGGCGGGCGGGAACTTCGGGTCCATCTCCTCGATCGTCTCGATCAGCAGCCGCGCGACCAGCCAGTTGCGGTACCACTTGCGGTCGGCCGGGACGGCGTACCAGGGCGCGGCCGCCGGGGAGGTCTTGGCGAAGATGTCGGCGTAGGCCTTCTGGTAGTCGTTCCACTGGGCGCGCGCGTCGAGGTCCGCTGGGTTGTACTTCCACCACTTCGCCGGATTCTCCAGCCTCGCCTTGAGGCGCTTCAGCTGCTCCTCCGGCGAGATGTCGAGGAAGACCTTCACGATCGTCGTGCCGGCGTCGGTCAGCTCCTTCTCGAACGCGTTGATCTCGGCGTAGCGCTTGCGCCACTCCGCCGCGGGCACCAGCTTCTGCACGCGCGGGACCAGGATGTCCTCGTAGTGGGAGCGGTCGAAGACGCCGACCTGCCCCGGCACGGGGAGCTGTTTGCGGATCCGCCACAGGTAGTGGTGGCGCCGCTCGGTCGCGGTCGGCTTCTTGAACCCGGCGTACCGCACGCCCATCGGGTTGACGAGACCGAGGACGTGGCCCACGGTGCCGCCCTTTCCCGAGGTGTCCATCCCCTGCAGGACCAGCAGGAGGCTCCGGTTTCCCCCGCCGACGCCCTCCGCGTACAGGGCCTCCTGCAGCTCGGCGAGCCTGCCTCCGGCGTCGGCGAGGTCCTTGAGCCCCTCGGGCTTCTTGGTCGGCCCGATCGGGAACGAGCCGGGATGGTGCCGCTCGGCGCCCTTGCCGATCCTCAGCGTGTCCCGGACGGAGACGGTGTCCTTTTTCGCCATCCGGCGACGATAACCGCGCTCCGGACACCGCGCCTCCGGTGATCGAGTACGCCGATGCACGATTTCGCCACCCGAAGGAGTCGATACGCAATGAACAACGGGTCAAAGCAACGTTTCCCGGATGAAAGCGGCCGGATGGACCTCTAACCTGAACGCATGACGACCGCCGACTTCATCGCGCTCGACGAGCAGTGGAGCACGCACAACTACCACCCGCTCCCGGTGGTGATCGCCACCGCCGAAGGAGCCTCGGTCACCGACGTCGAGGGCAAGACCTACCTCGACTTCCTCTCCGGCTACTCCGCGCTGAACTTCGGGCACCGCCACCCCGGGCTCATCGCCGCCGCGATCGAGCAGTTCGGCCGGGTGACGCTGACCTCGCGCGCCTTCCACCACGACCAGCTCGGGCTGTTCTGCAAGGAGCTCGCCGAGCTGACCGGCACCGAGATGACCCTGCCGATGAACTCCGGCGCGGAAGCCGTCGAGTCGGCGGTGAAGATCGCCCGGAAGTGGGCGTACCGGGTCAAGGGCGTCCCCGACGGGACCGCGGAGATCGTCGTCGCCGGTTCCAACTTCCACGGCCGCACGACGACCATCGTGTCCTTCTCCACCGACGAGACCGCGCGCGCCGACTTCGGCCCCTTCACGCCGGGCTTCGTCACCGTCAAGTACGGCGACGCCGAAGCGCTGCGCGACGCCATCACCGAGCGCACCGCCGCGATCCTGCTGGAGCCGGTGCAGGGCGAGGCGGGCGTGATCGTCCCGCCCGCCGGCTACTTCGCCGAGGCCCGGCGGCTGTGCGACGAGCACAACGTGCTGCTGATCGCCGACGAGATCCAGTCCGGTCTCGCCCGCACCGGCACCGTCCTCGCGCTCGACCACGAAGGCGTCCGTGCCGACGTCTACACCCTGGGCAAGGCGCTCGGCGGCGGGATCATGCCGGTGTCTGCCGTGGTCGGCGGCAAGGACGTGCTCGGCGTGCTGCGGCCGGGTGAACACGGCTCCACCTTCGGCGGGAATCCGGTCGCCTGCGCGATCGGGCGGGCCGTGGTCGGGCTGCTGAAGACCGGGGAGTTCCAGGAGCGTTCGCGGGAACTGGGCGCCCACCTGCACTCGCGGCTCGGCGAACTGGTCGGGAACGGGCTCGCCGAGGTCCGCGGGCGCGGGCTCTGGGCGGGGATCGACATCGCGCCCGGCGGGCCGACCGGCCGCGAGGCGTCCACCGCGCTGGCCGAACGCGGCGTCCTGTGCAAGGAGACGCACGACCACACGCTGCGGATCGCGCCGCCGCTGGTGATCAGCCGCGAGGAGCTCGACCGCGGTATCGACGCCATCACGGAGGTCGTCAAGACCCGGTGAACCTTTCGGACGGGCTGTACGTTGCCTGTCCATGGGAGACAAGCGGGAGTGGGTGGAGCGGCCGCTGGCCGGCACCGAGTCGGTGTCGCCGGAGGACTGGTTCGCGAGGGGTAAGGCACTGCGGGACGAGGCGCCCTCGTCCGCGCACGACCACGCGGCGGCGGGCGAAGGGCGGCCCAGCGTGGCGGAGTTCTTCGCGCGCACCAACGAAGGCCGCCTGCCGGAACTGGTGGAACTGCGGCGCGAGCGCATGCTCGCGTCGCCGTTCACCTTCTATCGCGGTGCCGCCGGGCTGATGGCCGCCGATCTGGCCGGATCGCCGTCGTCCGGGTTGACGGCGCAGCTCTGCGGCGACGCGCACGCCGCGAACTTCGGGCTGTACGGCACGCCCGAAGGCCAGATCGTCATGGACATCAACGACTTCGACGAATCGGTGCCGGGCCCGTGGGAGTGGGATCTCAAACGGCTCGCCGCGAGTCTCGTCTTGGCCGGGCGCGAAGGCGGCATCGGCGAATCGGGCTGCCGCGAAGCCGCCGAAGACGCGGTTAAGTCGTACCGGCGCACCATCCGGGGGCTGGCGGAGCTGCCGTTCCTCCGGTCGTGGAACGCGTTGCCGGACGCGTCGGTGCTGAGCAAGGTCAAGGCGCACGACCTGATCGACGACTTCGAGGAAGCGGCCGAGAAGGCGCGGAAGAACACCAGCGCCAAGGTCACGGCGAAGTGGACCAGGCGCATCGACGACCACGAGACCGGCCTCGAACGGCACCGGTTCGTCGAAGACCCACCGGTGCTCACGCACGTCGACGACGCGACCGCCGAAGCCGTCGTGACCGGATTGGTGTCCTATGTGGACACGCTGCGCGAGTCCCGGCGGACGCTGATCTCACGGTACCGGGTGTCCGATGTGGCTTTCCGGGTGGTCGGCACCGGCAGTGTCGGGCTGCGCAGCTACGTGGCCCTGCTGCACGGGAACTCCGGCGAAGACCTTGTCCTGCAGGTGAAGCAGGCCATCCCGTCGGCGCTCGCGCCGTTCCTCGGCCTGCCGGCCCCGGAGCACGAGGGGCGGCGGATCGTCGAGGGCGCGCGGCTCGTGCAGGCCGAGACGGACATCCTGCTCGGCTGGACGACCATCGACGGCGTGCCGTACATCGTGCGGCAGTTCCGGAATCTCAAGGGCGACATCGATCCGGCGGAGCTGAAGAAGGACCACCTCGACGACTACGGCCGGCTCGCCGGCGCGTTGCTCGCGCGGGCGCACGCGCGATCACTGCATCCGCGGATGCTGGCGGGCTACTTCGAGGACGACGAAGACCTCGACGAGGCAATCGGGGCCTACGCGGTGCGGTACGCGGATCAGACCGAAGCGGACTTCGCCGCCTTCGCCGCCCTCTGACCCCACGCATTTAGTCCTCTGAATGCGGAGCGCTCACACCAGGGCCAGGACGTCGTCGGCGCAGCCCCAGGCGACCGTGATCCCCGCACCCCCGTGCCCGTAGCAGTGCACGACCCGGCCGTCCCGGTCCAGCCGTACCTCGGGCCGGAACGGCCGCAGCCCGACCTTCGCCCCCAGCACGGGCGCGTCGGCCAGCGCGGGCACGAGTTCCCGGCACCGTCGCACGATGTCGGCGGTCACCCCGGGATCCGGCTCGACGGAGTCGCGCCCCGGCTCCTGCGTGCCGCCGCAGACGACGTGCCGTCCGTGCGGGATCACGTGCCGCAGCACCGGAGTGGCCCCGTCGACGATCCATTCGGTCAGCCCCGGGTCGGCGAGATGGACGACCTGGCCGCCGACCGGCACCACGGTGCCGTCCCCCGCGAGCCGCCCGCCGCCGAGCCCGGCGGCGTTCACCACGAAGTCCGCGTCGAGATCGTCCAGCCGCGAGACGGTGCGGTGCTCGGTGCGCACACCCAGCGCGGCGACCTGGCCGGCGAGCCAGGTGAGGTACACCGGGGTGTCGACCAGCGCGGTCGTGAAGGTGAGCCGTCCGGGTTCGTGATCGAGGTCGGGCATCGACAACGCCCACGAAGGCAGCGGCGCCTCATGCGGGACGAGGTACGTTCCCCGGACCATGCGGACCCCTGGCGCGCCGAGGACGCGGTACTCCTCGACGCTCGTCGCGGTCCAGCGGTCGACCCGGTCGGAGTTCGCCGCCAGCGGCGGGAAGAGCACGCCACCGGCGACCGCCGACGTGGTCTCCCCCGGCCCGGTGTCGGTGACCACCGTGACGTCGTGCCCGGCCCCGGCCAGCCGGTGCGCGCAGCTGAGCCCGATCACGCCGCCACCGACCACACTGATCCGCATCGAAAGCCCCCTTCGTCCTCGCGAGCCGTCCCTGCATGGTGACTGATCACCCGTCACGTAATCTCGCCGGATGAGCGGAAGAGGGCCGTACGGGCCGGTCGCGGTGACCTGCGCCGCGATCATGGTCGTCCTCGGTTTGCTGGTCTCGGGCGAAGGCCCTTCCGTTCCCGACGAGCTCGCCGTCAGGTGGGTGGAGCGCACCTTCGGCCGCGACACCGGCCTTCTCGAGCTGCTGGTGATGCCGACCGAGGCCTACATCCTGATCCCGGTCGCGGTCCTCGCCGCCGTCCTCTGCCTGATAGGACGGCGCAGGCTCGAAGCGGCGCTGACCATCGTCGGCCCGCTCATCGCGATCCTCGCGAACACATGGGTGCTCAAACCGCTCTTCGACCGCTGGAAGTACACCTACCTCGCCTACCCCAGCGGGCACACCGTCGCGCTGGTCGCGGTGCTGACGGTGCTCGTCCTGCTCGCCCGCCCCGGCGTCGCGACGGTGGTCATGGCGACGGTGAGCGCCGTGGTGCTCTGCGGAGTCACGATCGGCATGCTCGGCCTCGGCTACCACTACCTGACCGACGTCGTGGGCGGCACGCTGTTCGCCGTCGCGACCGTGTGCGCGACGTGGGTGCTGCTCAGCTGGGCTGCACGGCGTCGCGAGCCAGTGCCGTCAGACGGCTGACGGCGCGCAGGTACTTCTTGCGGTAGCCGCCGTTCACCATCTCCTCGGTGAACAGCTCCGGCACCGGCTCACCCGAGACCACCAGCGGGATCGCGCGGTCGTAGAGCCGGTCGGCGAAGGCGACCAGGCGCAGTCCGACGTTCTGGTCGGGCACCGGGTGGATATCGCGCAGGTGCACCCGGGCCACGCCGTCGAGAAGCCTGCCGTAGCGCGAAGGGTGCAGGCCGCCCAGGTGTTCGCACAACGCGTCGAAATCGTCCACAGTGGACTCAGGGTGCGTGGCGGCGGAGGCTTCCAGCTCCTCGGGGCTCGCGGGCGGCGGCGCGTCCGGCAGGCCGCGGTGCCGGTAGTCCGGGCCGTCGACGCGGCAGACGCCGAACCGGGCGGACAGCGACTGGATCTCGCGCAGGAAGTCCGCGGCGGCGAACCGGCCCTCGCCGAGTTTGTCCGGCAGCGTGTTGGACGTCGCCGCCACGAACACGCCCGCCGAGATCAGCTCCTGCAGCAACCGTGTGACGAGCATGGTGTCACCGGGGTCGTCGAGCTCGAACTCGTCGATCGCCAGGAACCGGTGTTCGGACAGCCGCCGCACCGCCTCGGCGAAACCCAGCGCGCCGACGAGGTGGGTCAGCTCCACGAACGTCCCGTACGCCTTGGGCGACGGCGTCTCGTGCCAGGTCGAGGCGAGCAGGTGTGTCTTGCCCACGCCGAAACCGCCGTCGAGGTAGAGCCCCATCGGCCCGGACGGCACCTCGTCCCCGCCGCCGAAGAACGCGCGCAGCTTCGACTTCGGCTTCCGGCTCGACGCTTCCGCCACGCGCTTCGCGAACGCGCCACAGGTGACGACGGCTTCGGCCTGGCTCGGCTCGTCCGGGTTGGGCACGTACGTGGAGAACCGGACCGCGTCGAACCTCGGCGGCGGGACGAGCGCGGTGATCAGCTCGTCGGCGGACAGCTCCGGACGGCGATCGATCAGGCGGGCGGGCATTCGCCGAGCGTAACGGCACCGGCCTGGCGGGTTCACCCTCCCTGACCGGGCGTATCCCCCGCTCAGCGGTGCCATCGGGCGCGTGCTGGGATGTTCGTGTGCAGCTTCTGTGGCCAACGACACCGGCGGAACCCGTCTCCGACACCGTCCTCGAACGGCTCTATGGGTATCCGGAAGACCTGAACCGTCCCTGGGTCCAGGTCAACTTCGTCAGCTCCGCGGACGGCGCGGCGGCGGTCGACGAGCTGTCCGAGGGGCTTTCCCACCCCGCCGACAAGCGGATCTTCCTGATGGGACGGCTGCTCGCCGACGTGATCCTGGTCGGTGCGGGCACGGCGCGCGCCGAGGGCTATCGTGGCGCGCGCGTCACTCCCGAACGCGCCGCCCGCCGGGTCGCGCTCGGTATGTCCGAGGTCCCGCCGATCGCGGTGGTGACCCGTTCCGGTGATCTCGACCCCGAGGGCCCGTTGTTCACCGACACCAAGGTCCCGCCGATCGTCATCACCACCGAGAAGGCGCCTCGCGCCGAGTTGGAGCGCGCGGGTGCCGTCGTGCTCGTCGCGGGGACCGCCGACGTCGACCTCCACCGGGCGCTCGCGCTGCTGGGCGAGCGCGGCCTGCGCCGTGTCGACTGCGAGGGCGGTCCGGCGCTGTTCGCCGACCTGATCACCGCCGACCTCGTCGACCAGCTGTGCCTCACCGTCGCCCCGCTGCTGGCGGGAGCGGGCGAGAGCCGGATCGCGCGCGGCCGTCCGGCCCCGGAACCGCGGCGGATGGCTCTCGCGTCCGTGCTCGTCGAAGACGGCTTCACCATGCTGCGCTATCGCCGACGGGAGGGCGGGTGAGCGAGGCCGCGCCGGTTCCGGACGAGGAACTGGTGGCACTGGCCGCCGCCGGGGACCACGGTGCGTTCGACACCTTGGTCCGGCGGCACACGGCCAGGATGTACCGGGTGGCGCTGCGGATCACCGGCAGCTCGTCCGAGGCCGAGGACGTCGTACAGGAGGCCTGGCTCTCCGCGTGGCGGGCGCTGCCCGGCTTCCGGTTCGAATCCGCGGTGTCGACCTGGCTCTACCGGGTGACGACGAACGGCGCGCTCGGCGCGGTCCGGCGCCGGAAGCCGACCGTGCCGCTCGACGAGGGCGACGCGGGCGTCGTGCCTGGTCCGGAGGGTCACGTGGTGAGCGCCGAGCAGGTCGGCACGGTGCTGCGCGCGATCGCCGAACTGGACGTCGGCCAGCGGATCCCGCTGATTCTGCGAGAATTCGAAGGGTTGACCTACGACGAGGTGGCCGAGGTGCTCGAAGTCAGCGTGCCCGCCCTGCGTGCCCGCCTGCACCGCGCGAGGGTGGCGCTGCTGGCGAAACTCGGCGACAACTTCCGACCCGGGGAACGGTGATGAGCGACGATCCGCGCGACGACCCCCGGTGGCAGCAGGTGCGCGCCGCCGCGAGCCGTCCGGTGCCGACGCCGCCGGGACTGGTCGAACGGGTGCTCCGCTCGGTCGGCGGCGTCCGCGGCAAGCACACCACCGCCCCGCTCGACCTGCCCTCGTCGGGCGGCAAGACCCAGGTGTCGGAACGGGCGCTGGTACTGATGACCAGGAACCTCGCCGCCGAAATCGGCCGGGAGCTCGGCGGAGTGCACGTCGCCGCCGTCGCGCTCGAAGAGGACGTGCTCCAGGTGCTGGTGACGATCCGGTTCGGTGTCGAAGCGGCCGTCGCGGACCTGTTGCGCCACCGGGTCAGCGCGGCTCTGACCGGTCAGCTCGGGTCCGCCCCGCCGACGATCAACGTCCACGTAGTCGACGTCCACCCGGACTGAATCCCGGAACGAAGCCGTGAGTTCGGTGCCGCGACCCCGAAGGTCCACTCACGACCATCCCGGAACTGATTACCCCATCCGGGGGACATCGCGTGACGGCTCGGCATGCGCGCGTGTCCTGGTCGGTGAGAGCGTAGAGACCGTCGCGCGCGCAGGTCGCGCGGCACAGGCCGAGAAGGAGCGAACTTCATGGCGCAGCCGAGCGCGAGCAAGCCCGACACCCCCGTGGCGGGGGCGTCCCTCAACGAGGAAGGAGCCGCCGGCAAGACCACGATCTCGTCGGTGGTGGTGCAGAAGGTGGCGGGTCTCGCCACCCGCGAGGTGACCGGGATCCACGCGCTGGGCGGCGGGGTCTCGCGGGCCTTCGGCGCGATCCGCGAGCGCATTCCCGGTTCCGGCACGGTCACCACGTCCGGCGTCTCGGTCGAGGTCGGCGAGAAGCAGGCGGCCATCGACCTCGACGTGGTCGTCGAGTACGGCGCCCGCATCGTCGACGTCGCGCGGGCGGTGCGCCGCAACGTGATCGGCCAGGTCGAGCAGATCACCGGCCTCGAGGTGATCGAGGTCAACATCGCGGTCAACGACATCCACCTGCCCGACGAGAACGGCGGCGAGACCGAGACCTCGCGGGTCGAGTGATGAACGGGACCCAGACCGGCCTGCTCGCCGGCCTCATCCTCGGCCTCGCCGCGACCCAGGGCTTCACCGCGTTCCTGGTGACGCTGGCCGTCGGCGTCATCGGCCTCGTCCTCGGCCGCGTGCTCGACGGCGAGCTCGACCTCGGCGACCTGTTCGGCCGGGGCCGCGACAAATGACCGTCCCGCCCGAACCCGAGGATCGCGGCACTCTCACCATCTCGCCGTCCGTGGTCCGCAAGATCGCGCAGCACGCCGCGGACCAGGTCGACGGGACCACGCGCGCGGAGCGGCGCATCGCCGGGCTCGGGCTCGGGACACACGGCGCGAGCGCGAAGGTCGGCGGTGAGGGCAACGACGTCGACCTCGTGCTCGACGTGGCGCTGAACTATCCGGCGCCGGTGCGGCGGATCGTCGGCGACCTGCGCGCCAGGGTCACCGAGGAGGTCGAGCGGATCACTTCGTACCAGGTGCGGGACATCTCGGTGACGGTCTCCGCGCTCCTGCCCGACATCGCGCCCCGCGTCCGTTAGAAGGAGCAACCGGTATGCGTTTGATCGTCCGCCTGCTGTCGGCCCTGATCGGGCTGGCGCTGGCCGCCGCCGGGGTCCTGCTGGCACTGGAGGTCGGCTGGGGCTGGTGGCGGCCGGGGCGGGGCCCGCTGTTCCTCCCGTGGGACGACTGGCGCGACAGGCTCGCGGAGCAGTCCTGGAACGCTTCCCCGGTCCGGTATCTCGCGATCGCCGTCGCGGTCGTGGGGCTGTTGCTGATCCTGGCGGCGGCCTCGGCCGGGCGGCGTGCCATCCGGCTGACCGATCCGGCGAACGAGGTCAGTGTGACCACATCACCGCGTTCCCTGGCGAGGCTGGTCGGGGTGACCGTGCGCGCGCAGGACAACGTCGCGGGCGCGAAGGTCACGGCCACCGCCAAGAAGATCCGCGTCCGCGCGACGAGCAGGCTGGAAACCGAAGGCGAGCTGCGGCCGCGGCTGCTGGAGACGGTCTCCGGTCTGCTCGACGACGTCCCGTTGGTGCGGCGGCCGAAGGTCTCGGTCGTCGTCGACTCCCCGAAGGACCGCCGATGACCCGTTCGGTCTCCGCCAAGGCACTCGGCCGGTCCACCGGCACGGAACGGACCCTGACCGTCCTCATCGGACTCCTCGCGCTGCTCGGCGGGGCGGCGGTGCTCGTGGTCGGCGCGGGCTGGCTCGGCGCACACCGCGCCGGCCGGCCGCTCGTGGACCCGATCGCCCTCGACTGGCTGTCGCGGCACGCGCTCGCCTCCCGGATCGGCGCGATCGTGCTCGGCGTTCTCCTGCTGTGGCTGGGGCTGTGGTGGTTCTTCCGGTCGCTGCGCCCGGAAGGCCGTCCGGACCTCGAACTCGACGACGACCTCGTGGTGACCTCCTCGGCCATCTCCGAGGCCGTCCGCGCCGACGCGGAGACGGTGGACGGGGTCGGGCGCGCCCGGGTCCGCGCGGTCGGCGACAAGGAGAATCCGGCGTTGCGGATCACGCTCTGGCTCGCCGAGGGCACCGACCTGAAACGGGTCTGGGAGCAGCTCGACAGCACGGTGCTGGCCCGCGCGCGGGAGTCGCTCGGGGTGGAAGTGCTGCCGACGGCCGTCCGGATCGAACTCGACACGGCAGCACCGCAGCGGGTGCGCTGACCGGCTACTTGTGGCAAGAATGGCCGTCATGTCGCTTCCCCTGACTCCGCCGGTCAAACCGATGCTCGCCAAACCGGCGAAGGCGATCCCCGATTCCGGCGGGCTGCTGTTCGAGCCGAAATGGGACGGGTACCGCTGCCTGGTGTTCCGCGACGGTGACGAGCTGACCTTGCAGTCGCGGTCGGAGAAGCCGCTCAACCGGTACTTTCCCGAGGTCGTCGAGCGGTTGAAGGCGGCACTGCCCGAGCGGATCGTGCTGGACGGCGAACTGGTCGTCGCCAGGGACGGGAAGCTGGACTTCGACGCGCTCACCGACCGGGTCCACCCCGCCGAAAGCCGTATCAAGCTGCTGGCGGAGCAGACCCCGGCGGAGTTCGTCGCCTTCGACCTGCTGGCGCTGGGCGACGAGTCCTTTCTGGACGAACCGACGTCGACGCGGCGGGAGCGGCTGGAGAAACTGGCCTCCGACGGCGTCCATCTGACTCCGGCCACTTCGGATCCGGCGATCGCGCGGCACTGGTTCGAACTGTTCGAGGGCGCGGGGCTCGACGGCGTCATCGGCAAACCGCTGGACGAGCCGTACACGCCCGGCAAACGGGTGCTGCTGAAGTACAAGCACTCGCGCACCGCCGACTGCGTGCTCGCCGGGCTGCGCTGGCACGTCGACGGCGAACCGGGCGAGATGGTCGGCTCGTTCCTGCTCGGGCTCTACGACGAGGACGGCGTGCTGCACCACCCCGGTGTCGTCGGGTCGTTCCCGGTCACCCGGCGGCGTGAGCTGGCCGAAGAGCTGGCACCGCTGATCACCGACGGGACCGATCACCCCTGGCTGGGCGACAACGTGCGCGAGAACCAGCGGATCCCCGGCGGGATCACCCGGTGGAAGGCCAAGGAAGCCCCGTGGGTGCCGCTGAAGCTGGAGAAGGTGGTCGAGGTCGGCTACGAGCACACGGAGGCCGGATTTCCGTCGCGGTTCCGGCACACCGCGCAGTTCAAACGCTGGCGCCCCGACCGCGAGCCGTCCTCCTGCACCTATGCCCAGCTCGAGGAGGTCGCCCGCTACGACCTGGACGCGGTGTTCCGCGGCGAGGTGAAACGCACCCGCTAACCGAGGTCAAACACTCGACCTGCGAAGCTCACCCCGAGCTTTTGTCATGCCCGGAAAGTGAGGACCAGCCCGTGCGCCCCGCCAGCACCGTCCGCCGCAGGCCACGGCTGTTCCTGATGACCACCGTGGTGACGGCCGTGCTCGCGGGCTGCACGGCCGGGCCGTCGGTGCGGCCGGCAGTGATCGACAACGACGGCAAGCCGAATCCCGGCGGCCCGACGACGGCCCAGCAGGTGCCGCTGCCGCCGCTCGCCGAACCGCGGTCGCCGTCGATCAAATGGGAGGACTGCGACGAAGCGACCCGGCAACGGCTGGGCCGGCCTTCCGTGCCGGACACACTGAAGTTCTCCTGCGCCAGGGTGCCCACCACGCTCGACGCGCCGGACCTGCCGGGTCGCGGGCTCTCGCGGCTTTCGGTGGTCAAGACCGGGGGCGGGCCGATCCCGCTCGTCGTGGTCAACGACGTCGACGGCGAGCCGGGGTCGCTGTACGCCGCGCGGCTGGCCGCGACGCTGCCGCCCGAGTTCCTGCAGAAGTTCTCGCTGATCGGCGTGGACCGCCGCGGGACGGGGACGTCCATGCCGGTGCAGTGCATCCCGGCGGAGATCCGCACCGACCTGCTCGGCGCCGATCCGGCCGCCCCCGACCTCGAAGGCGTCGTCGACGCGGCACGCCGGGCGGGGCAGCAGTGCGCCATCGAACTGGACGACTCGCAGGTCGCGATGGACAGCTGGCGGGCGGCGGGCGACCTCGAAGAACTCCGCGAGCAACTGGGGCTGGACAAGCTGCACGCACTGGGCCGCGGCGACGGTTCGAAGGTCCTCGCCGAATACGCCGTGCGGTTCCCCGCCCAGGTCGGCCGGGTCATGCTCGACGGGCTGCCCGACCCCGCCCCCGACGCGACCGCCACGCAGGAAGGCGTCGCCGCGAGCGCGCAGGCGACCCTCGACGCGTTCGGCGCCGACTGCATCGCGAGGGGCTGCCCGATCGGCGACGCCCGCTCGGCCGTGACCGCCGTCGCGGACCGGCTCCGGTCGGCGTCCGCGACGACCACCGACGGCGAGCAGATCACGCCGGGGATCGCGCTGTACGCCATCTACTCCGGGCTCGCGCAGCGCTCGCGCTGGGTGGAACTCGCCGAGGCGCTCAAGACCGCGCAGACCGGCGACGTCACGCCGCTGGCCGCGTTCGCCGAGCCCGTGCTGAAGGACACCAAGGCGCGGCCTTCGCGGCTGGACGGCACGCTCGCGACCAAATGCAACGACAGCGCGACCCGGCTCTCGGCCGAGGAACTCACGCGCGCGACCACGACCCTGCGAGACAAGTACCCGCAGTTCGGTGTCTTCGCCGCGCAACAGCTGGCCTGGTGCAGCCCGTGGCCCGTGCGCCGCGAACCGCTCCCGCCCGTGGGAGCGCCGGGCGCCCCGCCGATGCTCGTCGCGGGCACCGCGACCGACCCGGTCACGCCGGAGCAGGGCACCGGCCGAGCGGCCGACCAGATGCCGAGCGCGGTGACGATCACCTGGCAGGGTGCCGGGCACGGCGCGCTGAGCCTCTCGCCGTGTGTCGCGGACGCGACGCGAGCCTTCCTGATCGACGGGAAGATCCCGGTCGACGGGACACTCTGCCCGGCCTGAACGACTCGTGAGTGGTAAGGACGGTTAGAACCGTCCTTACCACTCACGAGACCCAGCACCCGCTACTGCCGGTAAAACTCCACCTCGGAGATCGGCCGCGCCGTTGCCTGGTCCGGGTCTTCGTCGAACTCCACGCGCGCCCGCCGCTGCCGCAGCAGGTCCCAGCACTGGTCCAGCTGCTGTTCCACACTCGCGAGCCTGGACCGATCGTCCGAGCTCAGCCCGGTGCCGATCGCCCGCGAACGGAGCTCGTGCTCCTCACTGACCAGCTCGTCGATCCGGCTGAGGATGTCCCCGTCGGCCATGTGCGCCTCCTGCGAAACGTGGGTTGCTCCATCCGAGACGCTACGCGCACTCGCGGGAATGCGCGTCCCGCCCGATTCGTTACGCCGGGCATGAGCACTGTGGAGCTGACCGCCGCCAACTTCGATCAGGTCGTGTCGGAGAACGACTTCGTGATCATCGACTTCTGGGCCGGCTGGTGCATGCCGTGCCGCCAGTTCGCACCGACCTACGAGAAGGTGTCGGGCAACCACGACGACATCGTCTTCGCGAGCGTCGACACCGAGGCCGAGCAGCAGCTGGCCGCGGCCTTCGACGTGCGTTCGATCCCCACGCTCGCGGTGATCCGCGACAAGACGGTCATCTACGCGCAGCCGGGCGCGCTCCCGGAGAAGACGCTGGAAGACCTCATCCAGCAGGCGCGCGACATCGACATGGACAAGCTCAAGGAAGAGGCCCAGGAGGCCTGACGCTTATGGAGAAGGGGCCCTTCCCGGCGGGTTTCGCCGGGAAGGGCCCCTTTGTCTTTCAGCGGACCAGTGCCACCGGTGACCGGGTCAGCCCCGGGTGGCGAGTCCGCGCAGGAAGAACGCCAGGTTCGCCGGGCGTTCCGCCAGCCTGCGCATGAAATAGCCGTACCATTCGTCGCCGTAGGGGACGTAGACGCGCATCGTCTTGCCGTCGCCCGCGATTCGGCGCTGCTCTTCGGGACGGATCCCGTACAGCATCTGGAATTCGTGGTCGTCCGCCTTGCGGCCCGCGTCGGCCGCGAGCTTCTCGGCGATCGCGATCATCCGCGGGTCGTGCGAGGCGACCATCGGATAACCCTTGCCCTGCATGAGGATCTTCAGGCAGCGCACGTAGGACTTGTCCACTTCGGACTTGTCCTGGAACGCGACCTCCTCGGGTTCGGCGTACGCGCCCTTGCACAGCCGGACGCGGGAACCCTCGGTCGCCAGGTCGCGGCAGTCCTGCTCGGTGCGCCGCAGGTAGGCCTGCAGCACCGCGCCGACCCACGGGTACTCGGTGCGCAGCTCCTTGAGGATGCCCAGCGTCGAGTCGGTGGTGGTGTGGTCCTCCATGTCGAGGGTCACCGTGGCACCGACCGCCTCGGCCGCCGCGCAGATCTTGCGGGCGTTCTCCAGCGCGACCTTCTCACCGTCGGCCGGCAGGAACTGCCCGACGGCCGACAGCTTCACCGAGACGTCCGCGCCGAACGCGAGGCCGTCGGCCGCCAGCGCGGTCAGCAGTTCCTCGTAGGCGCGGACGGTCGTCGCGGCCTGCTCGGCGTCGGTGGTGTCCTCGCCGAGGTGGTCGAGGGTGACCCGGAGGCCGTCGTCGGCCAGTTCGCGGACCACCCTGGCGGCGTCGGGCGTCTTCGAACCGGCGACGAACCGGCCTACCACCGATCGGGTGGCGGGGACGACCTCGACCAGCTTGCGCATCCGCTGGGATCGAGCGGCGGCGAGCAACGGGGCACGCAACATCACGGACTCCTGGAGAACTCAGCCCTGGTGGGGGTAGCGGACGCTGGTGGGCGGAACGAAGGTCTCCTTGACCGAGCGCGGGCTCGTCCAGCGGAGCAGGTTGAACACCGAACCGGCCTTGTCGTTGGTGCCGGACGCGCGCCCGCCGCCGAAGGGCTGCTGGCCGACGACCGCGCCGGTCGGCTTGTCGTTGACGTAGAAGTTGCCGGCGGCGAAGCGCAGCGCCTCGGACGCCTTCGCGACGGCCGTGCGGTCGTTCGCGATGACCGCGCCGGTGAGCGCGTAGTCGGCGGTCTCGTCGACCAGCTTCAAGACGTTGTCGAAGTCCTCGTCCTCGTAGACGTGCAGCGCGAGGATCGGGCCGAAGTACTCGGTGCGGAAGATCTCGTGGTTCGGGTTGTCCGACACCAGGATCGTCGGGCGCACGAAGTAGCCGACGCTGTCGTCGGCGGTACCACCGGCGATGACCTCGATCTCGGCGTCCTCGGCGGCGCTCTTCAGCACGGCGGCGTGCTTGTCGAAGGCGCGGCGGTCGATCACGGCGCCACCGAAGTTGTCCAGGTCGGTGACGTCGCCGTAGGTGATGGCCTCGGTCTCGGAGACCAGCTCGTCCTTCAGGCTCGCCCAGAGCGAACGCGGGACGTAAGCGCGGGACGCGGCCGAGCACTTCTGGCCCTGGTACTCGAAGGCGCCGCGGATCAGCGCGGTGCGCAGGACGTCCACGTCGGCGGAGGCGTGCGCGAGCACGAAGTCCTTGCCGCCGGTCTCGCCGACCAGGCGCGGGTACGTGCGGTAGCCGGAGATGTTGGCGCCGACGGTGGCCCACAGGTGCTGGAAGGTCGCGGTGGAACCGGTGAAGTGGATACCGGCCAGGTCGCGGTGGGTCAGGGCGACCTCGGAGACGGCCTTGCCGTCACCCGGAAGCAGGTTGATGACGCCCGGCGGCATGCCCGCCTCTTCGAGCAGCCGCATCAGCATGTGCGCGGCGTAGCTCTGCGTCGGCGACGGCTTCCACAGCACGACGTTGCCCATCAGCGCGGGCGCGGTCGGCAGGTTGCCGGAGATCGCGGTGAAGTTGAACGGGGTGATGGCGTACACGAAGCCCTCGAGCGGGCGGTGCTCCATCCGGTTCCAGATACCGGGCGAGCTGACCGGCTGCTCGGCGAGGATCTGACGGCCGAAGGCGACGTTGAAACGCCAGAAGTCGATCAGCTCGCAGGCTGAGTCGATCTCGGCCTGGAAGGCGGTCTTCGACTGGCCGAGCATGGTGGCGGCGTTCAGCTTGGCGCGCCACGGGCCCGCCAGCAGGTCGGCGGCACGCAGGATGATCGCGGCGCGATCGTCGAAGGACAGCGCGCGCCAGCCGGGGGCGGCGGCCTTGGCCGCGGCGATCGCGTCGCGGGTGTCCTCCGCGGTCGCGCTGTGGATGACGCCCAGCACCGCCTTGTGGTTGTGCGGCTGGACGACCTCGATCTTCTCGCCGCCGCCCTTGCGCTGCTCACCACCGATCGTCGCGGTGATGTCGATGGGGTCGGCGTTGCCCAGCAACTTGAGCGCGCCCTCGAGTTCAGCGCGCTCAGCGCTGCCCGGTGCGTAATTCAGCACCGGCTCGTTCTTCGGGGCGGGGGTCTGGGTCACGGCGTCCACTGACTGCTCCTGACTGCACTTCGCCGGGTAGAGGTCTCATCCCGAACGGTAGACCTGACAGCTCCACGACGGCTTGTTCGACTGGCTAGAATCAGGGTGACCATCTTGTCCGATCGGCTTAATCGGTGATCAAGACGACTGCTCAGACGACCCCCGGCGCTTCCCTGCGACACATCCTCGCCACGCTCGGGGAACCGCTGGTCAGGGTGCTCGCGGCCCCGGGCGGGCTCGGCGTCGGAGTGGAGGACGTCGTCATCCACGATCCGGAGGATCCGCCCGACGCCCATCCGGGTGACCTCGTCCTGGTGATCGGCGCTCGCGGACGCTCCGCCGCGGGCGCGATCCGGGCGGCGGGACGGTCCGGCGCGGCCGCCGTCGCGGTCAAGAACGGCATGGCCGTCGTGAACGTCGCGACCGACGCGGGGATCGCGCTGATCGAGGTCGGCCACGAGGCACGCTGGGAGCAGGTCGAAGCCCTGGCCAGGGGCGTGGTCGACGCGGCTCGCGCGGGTGGCGAGGCGGACAGCGGCGAAGTGCTGGGCGATCTGTTCTCGCTCGCGCAGACCATCGCGACGTTGACGGGCGGCCTGGTCAGCATCGAGGACACCGCGAGCCGGGTGCTGGCCTATTCGCGGGCGGGCGACGAGGTGGACGAGCTGCGCAGGCTCTCGATCCTCGGCCGTGAAGGCCCGGAACGCTACCTCGCGATGCTGCGCGAATGGGGCGTCTACCAGCGTCTTCGCGCCGGTGAGGGCATTGTCCGCATCGACGAGCGCCCCGATCTCGGCATCCGGCGGCGGATCGCGGCCGGGATCCACGCCGGATCGCAGCCGCTGGGCACGATCTGGGTCCAGGAGGGCGCGCATCCGCTCACCGAAAGCGCGGAGGTCGCCCTGCTCGGCGCCAGCCGAGCGCTCGCGCCGCAGCTGATCCGGCATCGGACGCTGCCCAGCCCGGAACTCCGGCTGCGCGAGGATCTGCTGGCCGGGCTGCTCGACGGCCGCCTCGACGCCGAGTCCGTCGCCGACGACATCGGCGCGGATCCCGGGAAACCGGCCATGGTGCTGGCCTTCTCGCTCCCCCGCGACCGGGCCGCGACGGACCGGCAGCTCCGGCGCGCGGAGCTGGTGCACCTGATCACCGTGCACACCGCCGCGTACCGGCGGAGCGCGCTGGTGAGCGTGATCGGCGGCCGGGTCTACGCGCTCCTTCCCGACCTCCCCGAGCACGCCGAACCGCGGATCCTGACGCTGGCCAAGGAAATCGCCGGTACCGCCCAACGGCATCTCGACGTCCGGGTGCGCGCGGCGCTGGGCGGTGTGGTCCCCAGTCTTTCCGACGCGGCGGCCTCGCGCGGCGACACGGACCGCGTGCTGGCCACGATGGCGCGCGGGCACGGGACCGCGGACGTCGCCTCACTGGCCGACGTCCGCGCCGAGGTCCTGCTCTCGGAAGTGCTCGCGTTCCTCGGTGAGCAGCCGAGGATCCGCGATCCGCGGCTGACCGACCTGATCGCCCACGACGCCGAGCACGGCGGCATCCTGGTGCCCGCCGTACTCGCGTACCTCGACGCTTTCGGCGACGTCCGGAAAGCGGCGCGCGAGCTGAACATCCACCCGAACACGGTCCGCTACCGGGTGCGCCGCGCCGGCGAGGTGTGCGGGATCGACCTGGACGACCCCGCGCAACGCATCCTCACCCAGCTTCTGCTGCGCCTCTAGCCCTCCACCCCCGCATTTAGTCCTCTGAATGCGGTACTTGCAGACGCAAAGGACCGCATTCAGAGGACGAAATGCGGCAAGTCTTTACACGGCGGTGAGGCTGCGAAGTCCGGCGACCTCGGCCAGCGCGCGATAGGAATCCAGCCGCTCCGTCTGGTCGAAAGTACTGGTGGTCACCAGGATCTCGTCGGCTCCGGTCTTGGCGACGAGGTCGGCCAGCCGGTCGCCCACCTCGTCCGGGGTGCCGGCGAGCTGACCGTCGAGCGCTCGGTCCAGCCGTTCCCGGTCGCGGTCCGGCAGCGGCCCGGAGAGGATCTCTTCCACCGGCGACAACGGCGGGAAGACGCCGTGCGTCCGCGAGTAGACCGTCGACCACGCTTCGGGGATCAGCAGCCGCCGGGCCCGTTCGGCCGTCTCGGCGACCGCGATGGCCGTCGACACCACGACGTACGGCCGCGACGCCTGTGCGGACGGGCGGAATCCGGAGCGATAGCCGTCGATGGCTTCGAGCAGCGGACCCTCGCCCCGGACCGGCGCGATCACCAGCGGCAGCCCCAGTTCCGCGGCCAGCCGCGCCCCGGCACCGGTGGCCAGCAGGAACGCGGGCACGCGCAGGCCTTCCGCGGGAATGGCGTGCACACCCGGATAGGTCGTCTGGTCACCCGCGAGGAAGCCCAGCAGCTCGCGAACCTGGTCACCGAAGCGATCGGCATCGTCCTTCTCGTGCCCGAGCGCCTGCCGCACCCCGCCGGTGAACCCGACGGAACGCCCCAGCCCCATGTCGATCCGGCCGGGGAAGAGCGATTCGAGCACGCCGAACTGTTCCGCGACCACGAGGGGCCGGTGGTTCGGCAGCATCACGCCGCCGGTGCCGACCCGGATCCGTTCGGTCGCCGAGGCGACGGCGGCCGCCAGCACCGTGGGCGCCGAACCCGCGACACCGGGCACGCTGTGATGTTCGGACACCCAGAACCGGTGGTAGCCGAGCGCTTCGATGTCCCGCGCGAAGGCGACCGTGTCCCGCAGGGCGCGGGGCGCGCCGCCGCCGCGGCGGGTCGGGGACCGGTCCAGTACCGAAAGCGTGATCACCTTCGGATCAACGCGTCCGGACCCGGCGGGCATTCCCCGTTCAGGGGCGCCAGCGCTCGCTGTAGTCCGGGTGGTCGGCGTGCGGAAGGGCCAGCAGCCGCAGGGTCAGGCACCAGTTCGTCCCGGCCTCGTCGGCGGGCACATGGCATGTCTCGCACCAGTACTCGTTGCCGTACAAGGGGAATCCGGGGACCTTCTCCGAGACCGTGGTGCGGTGTGCCTGCAGGAGCCGCCGGGTCGCTTCGATCTCGTTGATCATCTGATTGACCGTGTCGAGTTCGATGTCGTTGAGCGAACGGATCTTCTTTTCGATGACGACCTTGGTCTCACCACGATTGAGCGATTCGTTGATCTCGGTTTTCTTGACCGCCTGCATGATCAACGCCTGGCGTTGCCCCACACGCGCGGCGAGGAAGGCGATCAGGTCGTCCACGGGTACTCCTTCGTCTCCCCCAGCCTAGTGTTCGGAGGGAAATGTCGCTGGCAGGAAGCCCTGCGTTACGGCTGAGTCCCACGCGTCACACAGTCTCGTATCGGTCACGGTCGGAGCGGTAACAGGTTTCTAGATCGACACGAAAGCGCAATCACTCCGCGAGCAAAACGAAGAAGAGGCCGATGCCGGGCGCGAATTTGTCACTAGTACCGCACACCTCGTCACGAAATGCGTTCCCCGTCGTGGCGGGCCTCGCCGTCGCGCTCACTTTGGGCGCGGGCGTCGGCGTGGTGGCGGCCATCCGGCCGGGTGAGCCCGGCGTCGCACCCGCCGCCCCGGCGACGGTGACCGTCACGGCGGAGGCCGCACCCGCGCCGACCGTGACCGTCCCGGCACCGCCGGTCACCTCGGGGCGGACGGCCATCGCTTCCCTCGCGGACCGGTTCGCCGACGGGACCTATCTGGTCGGCACGGACATCCGAGCGGGCTCGTACCGCTCCCCCGGACCGGCGGCGGGCGGAAACGGGCACTGCTACTGGGCGCGGCTCCGGCCCGAAGGCGCGTCGAAGATCGTGGCCGACCAACTGACCACGGGCGCCGCCCGGTTCACCGCCCGCAAAGGCGAGTACGTCCAGGTCGCCGGGTGTGAGTTCACCCTGTCCTAAGTGTCGTCGCGCGCCTTGCTCGGCTGGACGCGCTTCGGCTCACCGGGCATTTTCGGGTAATCCGGCGGATACGGCATCTCGCCGACGCCGTGGTCGCGTTCGTCCCGCGCGTACCAGTCCAGCAGCGTCTCGATGCCGAACGCCTGCTCGTCCATCGGCGCGTGCAGGTCGCCGCGCTCGTTGTAGAAGGCGCCCGCCGTGAGGACGTCGAAGTCGTCCGGGTCGACCTCGGTCAGCAAATCCCAGGTCAGCGGCGTCGACACCGTCGCACGAGGGGTGCCGCGGACCGACCACGACGACGCCACCGTGCGGTCGCGGGCCGCTTGGTTGTAGTCGATGAAGACCCGGCCACCACGCTCTTCCTTCCACCACGCGATGGTCGCCTTGTCCGGGATCCGGCGTTCGACCTCGCGGCCCAGCGCGATCACCGCGTGCCGGACGTCGATGAAGTCCCACTCCGGCCGGATCCGCACCAGGACGTGCACGCCGCGGCCGCCCGAGGTCTTCGGGTAACCGACCAGGCCCGCCGAGTCGAGGACCTCGTGCACCACGCCCGCGACCTCGACCGCGTCGGCGAAGCCCGCCTCGTCCGGCGGGTCCACGTCGATGCGGAGTTCGTCGGGATGGTCGACGTCGGGCCGCCGCACCGGCCACGGGTGGAAGTCGAAGGTGCCCAGGTTCGCCGCCCAGGCGAACACGGCGGGCTCGGTCGGGCAGACCTCCTCGGCCGTCCGGCCGGACGGGAAGGTGATCTTCGCGGTCTCCACCCACTCCGGGGCGCCCTTCGGCACGCGCTTGGCGTAGAACCACTCGCCCTCGACGCCGTCGACGTACCGCTTCAGCGTCGTCGGCCGCTCCCCGATCGCGCGCAGCAACGGCTCCCCGACCGCGACGTAATGCTCCACGACCTGGCGCTTCGTGATCCCCCGGGCCGGGAAGTACACCTTGTCCGGGCTGGACACCCGGACCTTGCGCTCGCCTGCCTCGACCTCGATCGGCTCACCGTTCTTGGGCATGCGCACACCGTATCGCCGATCAGGGCCGGGGATCGGTCTTCAGGATTGCCATCGTGACGACGTCGTACCACTCGCCGTCCCACCGCAGCGCTTCCCGCTGGAGCCCCTCACGGACGAACCCTGCCTTCTCGTAGACGCGCTGGGCCCGCGGGTTGTGGTCGAAGACCTCCAGCGAGACACGATGCAGGCCGACGACGTCGAACGCGTAGCCCAGCAGCAGCTCGGTCGCTTCGGTGCCATAGCCCTTGCCGAAGAACTCCGGGCCGTTCAGCGCGATGCGGAACGACGCGGAACGGTTGTCCTTGTCGACGTCGGTGAGCGCGAGGTCGCCGACGTGCGCGCGATCCTCCTTGCGGACGATCGCGTAGTCCGCGCGGTCGTCGAGCCCCGTCCGCCCGGCCAGCCAGGTCCGGATCTGCCCGGGGGTGAATCGGGTGTGCGTACCGGTCAGCCTCGTGGTTTCGGGCTCCTGCAAGGCCTTCCACGCGGTCTCGAAGTAGGTCTCGTCGAGCTGGGTGAGCACGACGTTCTCGCCGGTGAGTTCGGGCTGGACGCGCAGCGCCTCGGTGTCGATCACAGCGGACACGGTACGGTTGACGTGGTGTCCGGCCGTACCAAATTAATCCTCGCGCTCACCGTGTTCGCCGTGTTCGTGGCGGCGGCGGTGCTGTTGCCGATCCCGAGTCCGGCCGGGCTGCGGGCTTGGGCGGCCGAGACCGGTCCGGCCACCCCGTTGGTGTTCTTCCTGGCTTATTCGGTGCTGACCGTGGCGCCGATCCCGCGCACCGTGTTCAACCTGGCGGGCGGGCTGCTGCTCGGCGCCACGACGGGCATCCTCGTCGGCATCCTGGCGACCACGGTCGCGTCCGCGCTCTCGTTCGCTCTTTCGAGGGCACTCGGCCGCGATCTCGTCACCCGGCACCTGCACCGGGCGAAGGTCCGCGCGGTCAACGAGCGGCTTTCGGACGGCGGGGTCCTGGCGATCACCTCCTTACGGCTGATCCCGATGGTGCCGTTCGCTCCGTTCAGTTACCTGTGCGGAGTGTCATCGGTCCGTTTCGCCCCGTATCTGATCGGGACCGCGCTCGGCAGCCTGCCGGGGACGGTCGCGGTCGTCGTCCTCGGCGACGCGCTGACCGGGGAAACACCACCCGCCCTGCTGATCTGTTACGCCGTGTTCGCCGCGGCGGGGGCCATCGGGCTCGTCAAGGTCTTCCGGCGCGAAGCCCGGCCGGTGCCCGATCCGAGCGAGGAAGAAGAATTGCCCGCCTCCGCACCGGCGAGCTGACGGGGAGCCGAAACCGCCGCCCGCTACACTCGATCGAGTGCGCGGGACCTGTCAGGCCGCGTAGCGCCACCATCACCCGGAGAACGTGTCAGGAGCAGTCGCCATCGACACCGGTCAGCTGATCGCTGGGCACTATCGCCTGGTCGAGCAAATTGGTAGCGGTGCCATGGGGGTGGTCTGGCGTGCCATCGATGTCCGCCTCGAGCGCTCGGTGGCGGTCAAGCAGATCCTCCCGCAGCCGGGTGTCTCCGAGGCCGAACGCGACAACATGCGCCAGCGCGCCATGCGCGAGGCGAAGAACGCGGCCCGCTTCCAGCACCCGAACGCGATCGTGGTGTTCGACATCGCCGAGCACGGCGGCGATCCCTGCCTGGTGATGGAGTACCTGAACGGCCCGAGCCTCTCGGCGATCATCTCCGAGGAAGGCACGCTGCCGCTCGGGCGCGTCGCGAAGATCGGCGAGCAGGTCGCGTCGGCGCTGGTCGCCGCGCACCGCGCCGGGATCGTGCACCGCGACGTCAAACCCGGGAACATCCTGATCGACGAGTCCGGTACCGCGAAGATCACCGACTTCGGCATCTCCCGTGCCGCCGGCGACATGACGCTCACCCAGACCGGCCTGATCGGCGGCACCCCGGCGTATCTCGCGCCCGAGCTGGCGCGCGGCTCGGACCCGGTGCCCAGCTCCGACGTCTTCGCGCTCGGCGCGACGCTGTACCAGGCGATCGAGGGCCAGACCCCGTACGGGAACAGCTCGAACCAGCTGGCGCTGCTGTACGCGGCCGCGAACGGCCAGATCAACCCGCCGCAGCAGGCGGGTCCCGCGACGGCGCTGCTGATGAGCCTCCTGCGCACCGAGCCGACCGAGCGCCCGACCATGGCCGAGGCCCGTGAGCGCCTCGCCGCGCTGGCGGCGAACGAATCCGACGCGGGCACGGCGGCGTCGCCCCGGCTCTTCGGAGCGGGCGGCGGCAGACAGCCGGCCGTGCCCGACACCCCGGGACACGGCCTTCCGGGCGGAGACCGGCCGCCGTGGCAGCGGACCGACAAACCGGCCCAGTCCACCGCGGCGGCTCCGCCGCAGCCCACCAAGACCCACCCGCCGACGGCCGCCTTCATCCCGATGCGCTCGCCGTCCGCACCGCCGAACACGCCGCCGCGCCCGGTCGCCGCGATGAGCCCGCCGCCGTCCGCGGCCGCCCCGATGCGGCCGTCGCCGGCCAAGCAGCCCGACGCCAAACGCAAGGCCGTCCTGTTCGCGGGCGCCGGTGCCGCCGTCGTGGTGATCGCCGTGATCGTGTTCCTGATCCTGAACTCGAGCAACGGGGGCGATACCCCGGGTGGGAACAACGCCGGGGCGAACCCGCAGCCCGGCACCTCGGCGCCCAAGTCGAGCGGCTCCAAGAGCAGCGCACCCTCGTCTTCCGCGTCGTCGAGCGGCGGCAAGATCGAGTACCGGCCTGCGGGGGAACGCGTTGTTGACTTTTACAGCAAGGCAGGCACGCCGGAAGGCTGGGCGATGCTCACTCCGGACGCCCAGGCCGTCTATGGCGACCAGGGGAAGTACCAGGAGTACTGGGCGACGAAGCAGCTGAGCAGCTACAAGGGTGCCAATGCCAACAAAGGCAACAACGCCGACGGCTCGGTCGACATCACCATCAACCTCACGTTCAAATCCGGCGGCTCCGAGGCGAAGACCGTCCGCGTCATCGACGATGGTGGCGGTCAGCTGCTGATCGCCGGGGATACCCGCAGCGCGCAGGGCAACTACTAGCAATCGGTGCGTGGCGGTGGTGAGACCCGCCTCGCTGGTGGTAGGCCAATCGCCGCTCGTGGCTTACTGTTGCCGGTATGGCCGATAGCGGACCTTTCGGGCCTGGCCAGAATCCTCGCTTCCAGGAGGATCTGGTAGGCCTCGACCCGTACGATCCCGAAGCCCGTGCCTTCGCCGAGCATCTGGACCGCATCGAACGCTGCGGCCCGAACTTCACCGTGGAAGCCTGCCTCGACGGCGTCTCCGACTTCGCCGACTCCAGCAACCGGCTCGGCGGTCTGCGCTGGTGGATTTCGGCGCTGGTCGTGATCCTCATCGTGCTCGGCGTGATGGTCACCGCATGGGACATCATCGGCCGGGCCATCGCGTGGCTCGCGGGGTAACGTGGAACCGGTGAAAGGCATGAAACCCGTTGTCGGAGCCACGCCGCGCGTGGTCAAGTCCGAGCAGGAATGGCGGGAGCAGCTCAGCCCCGACGAGTACGCCGTGCTCCGCCAGGCGGGCACCGAGCGCCCCTTCACCGGGGAGTACACCGACACCAAGACCACCGGTGTCTACCAGTGCCGAGCCTGTGGTGCCGAACTGTTCCGCAGCGACACGAAATTCGAAAGCCATTGCGGCTGGCCGTCCTTCTACGACCCGGCCGACACCGACGCCGTCCTCCTCCGTGAGGACACCACGATGGGGATGCGCCGGATCGAGGTGCTGTGCAAGTCGTGTCACAGCCACCTCGGGCACGTCTTCGAAGGCGAGGGCTACGCCACCCCGACGGATCAGCGGTACTGCATCAACTCGATCTCGTTGAAGCTCGTTCCCGAGTCGTAACCGACCGAAGCGAACCACCGCCCTCTTCGACGCGTTCACGAGGAACAGGAACAGCGTCGGGGAAGGCGGTGTTTTCATGAACGAACCCTGGGGAATCTCCGGACCGGCTTCCGCGTGGCTCTACGGAGTCTGTGCCGTACTGCCGGTCGTGCTCGCCGTGGCGCACGAACGGTGGCTGCGTCGTGACACCGGGGCCAGGGCGGTGCCCGGCCTCTATCCGCTGGCCGCGCTGGCGGACGGCGCGGATCGGGTCACCGACCCCGCCGTCGCCAGGATGGCCCGGCACGAGGCCGTCCGGGAACTGCGTGCCGATCTGGAGCGGCGGGGCCTGCTCGTTCCCGAAACCCGTCGCCGGAGGGGCTGGCAGTACGCGATCGCCGCGTACGTGGCCGTCTTCGCGCTGGGGATCGCGAGGCCGGCGAACGCCGTACCGCCGAAGCGGCCGGCCGGCGCCCTCGTCGTCCTGGTCATCGTCGTGGCAGGTGCGATCGGCCTGGTCGTGTGGCGGCAACGGCCGGACCGCACGGGCCGGGCGACGGCCGAGGGTGGCCTGGCACTCCACCACGGCGACTGGGACCGCGGCCTGGGGCGCACCACGGCCGGGCAGGTGGCCCTCCACGGGTTGCGGGCCTTCCCCGACCAGGTCGTCGCGGCCACGTTGACCAAGACCGGCGGCACGAAGGCCGGCGTGTTCGCCCGCACGGCGAGCACCTGCGGCGGTGGCGCACCGTACGCCGTAGGTTCGTCGTGCGGCGGTGGAGCGTCGTCCTGCTGCGGAGGTTCTTCCTGTGGTGGTGGTTGCGGTGGCTGAACAGATCGTGGTCGTGCTCGGGGTGCTTCCACTCCTCGTGGCGCTGGCGGGTACCCGATGGCTGCGGAATCGACCTCACGGCGGGGAACCGTTACGGACGATCCATCAGGTCGCCTACCTCGCCGGCGGCCCCGACCGGGTCACGGACACGGCCGTCGCGGCCGCTCTCGAACGGCAGGTGGTCCGCCTCGACAAGGCCGGCGTCCTGCGCCGGTCTTCCGCCCGGCCCGCCGATCCGTTCGCGTTCGCGGTGTCCGAGGCGCTGCCGAAGGCGGGGATCGGGAGGGTGCGCGGTCCGCTGCGCGCGTCGGAACCGATGCGCTCGCTGCGGGCGGAACTGCTCGCCGACGGACTGGCCTTGCCGGAAGGCCGCCTGCACCTCGTCTGGCGTGCGGCCCTTCTCACGCAACTCGTGCTCGTCGTGCTGGGAATGGCGATGCTTCTCCGGGCCGTCGTGGTCACCGGGCAGGCCGCGCTGCTCGCCGGGATCTCGCTGATCGTCGCGACGACGGCTTTCGCCGTCACCCTCCGCCTCGGTCGGGCACACCGCGAGACGTGGACGACGAAAGCGGGCGAGCTGGCGCTTTCCCTGGCGCGCGAGGACCCAGGGCTCGTCACCGGAGTGACGGGCGCGGTGGCGCTGGGCGGCCTCGCCGCGCATCCGGATCGACGGCTCACGCGGAACCTGCTCCTTACGCCATCTCGCGCCCGCGACCGAACCGCGGTCACCGCCTGCGGCTCCTCTGACGGTCCAACAACCGTCGTGGACGATTCGCCCGGCTGATCGACTGGTTCGCGGAACCACGACCGAACGGAAAAGCGTCCGACTACGGTAAGCCCACCTGCTCGTGAAAGGCCCGTGCGATGGAAGACACCTGGGGTATCCCCGGACCCACGTTCCTGGCGATCTATGGCGCCCTGCTGGTGTTCCCGCTGGCCGTCGGTCTCGTGTGGACGATCGCGGTCAAACTCGGTGCCAAGGCACCGCGCGCCACCGTGACCGGACCTGAGCCGACGGTGTACGAACTCGCCTATCTCGCCGGCGGCCCGGACCGGGTGGTCGACACGGCCATCGCGACGCTGGTCGACCGCGGGACCTTGCGGGTCAGCAGTTCGAAGCAGCTCCAGCTCACCGGTCCCGAGCCCGCCGACCCGATCGAAAAGGCCGTCGCCAAGGGCGCGCGGCCGGGTCACAACGCCACGACCCGCGGCATCCGTGACCGGTTGCGGCTGTCGGGTCCGATGCAGGCGCTCGCCAAGGGGCTGGAGGAGCGAGGACTGGTGGTCGTGGACCGGTCGCCCCGGATCCGCCAGGTCGTGTTCTTCCTGTACCTCGCCGTCCTGGTCCTCGGCGTGGTGCGCCTGATCGCCGGGATCGCCGGCGACCGCCCGGTCGGATTCCTGATCCCGCTGCTGATCTCGGCAGTGTTCGCGACGGTGATCTCCCGTGCGCTCAAGAACAAGCGGCCGGGCCCGCGTCCGACCAGCGAGGGCGCCCGGGTCCTCCACAAGGCCAGGTCCGCTCACGGACGGGAGCGCAAACGCGGCATCCCGAACGGACCGGGATACGTCGGCGGCGCGGTGCTGGGCGGCGCCGCGGCGGCGGTCGCGTTCGGTGGTCTCGCCTCCTACCCCGACGAGGAGCTGAGCGCGGCCCTGATCCCGCCGCCGGTCTCCGGTGGTTTCGGCGGCGGTTCGTCCGGCGGCGGCTCCTCGTGCAGCAGCAGTGGCGGAAGCTCGTGCAGCGGCGGCGGCAGTTCCTGCGGAGGAGGCGGCGGCTGTGGTGGTTGACGGGCCGGGCAAGCTCGGGATCGGCATCGGCTGGCGGCACGAGCTCGACCTTTCGATCGCGCGGCTGCCCGGCGTCGACTGGGTCGAGGTCGTCGCCGAGAACCTGCACCCCGGGCATCTGCCGGAGACCCTGGTCGCTTTGCGCGACAAGGGAATGCCGGTTCTGCCGCACGCGGTGTCGCTGTCGCTGGGCGGGGCCGAGCCGCTGGACACCGCGCGCGTCGAGCATCTCGCGGAGGTCACTCGCGAGCTCGGCGCGCCGATGGCCAGCGACCACGTGTGCTTCGTGCGCGCGGGCGGCCTCGACTCGGGCCATCTGATGCCGCTTCCCCGCACCCGGGAAGCGCTCGACGTGCTGGTGGACAACGTCAAACTCGCCCAGTCCATCGTGGAGGCCCCGTTCGCGCTGGAGAACATCGCGGCGGTGCTGGAATGGCCGGACGCGGAGTTCACCGAGTCGGAGTTCCTGCGGGAGCTCACCGACCGGACCGGCTGCCTGCTGATCATCGACGTCGCCAACCTGTACGCCAACGCCCGCAACCTCGGCACCGATCCCGAGCGGTTCCTCGACGAGATCCCGTGGGAGCGGCTGGCGTACACGCATATGGCGGGCGGTGTCGAACGCGACGGCGTCTACCACGACACGCACGCTCATCCGGTGGTCCCGGAGGTGCTGGATCTGCTGCGCGAACTGCGGCGCCGCACCGAGCCGCCGGGTGTCCTGCTGGAGCGCGACGACGACTACCCGTCCGACACGGAACTGGCGGCCGAGCTGGCCGCGCTGCGGGAAGCGGTCTCGCCGTGACGTCGCCCCGGGAGCGGCTCGCCTCCCAGCAGGCCGAGCTGCTCAAGGCGCTCCTCGCGGGAGGCGACGCACCGGCGGGCTTCGACGCGGACAGGCTCCGTATCGAGGCGAACGTCTTGCGGAACAAGCAGAGCAGGCTGGTCACCTACTTGCGCCCGGATCTCGCCGAGGCCCTCGGCGACCGGTTCGCCGCGCTGTTCCGCGAGTACGTGACGAGCCATCCGAAGACCGACGCGATCCGCGCGCGGGCCTACGCGGACGCTTTCGGCGCTTGGCTCGTTGACCGCGGCGAGGTACCCAAGCCCCGGGGCCGGTTCACGAGCTGGCTACGCCTACGCCGCGTTTAGTCCTCTGAATGCGGTTTTCACCAGACCGGGCGGTCGCTTCCGGGCGCGTGCGTCGCTTCCGTCCACTGTGGATTCGAGCCCGGCAGCGTGCCCGCCATCTTGACCCTGGTGACCCGGCCGAGCTGGCTGTCGACCTCTTCGAGCCATTCGCCGCCGTCGAAGCCGGTGGGCCCGGATTCCTTGCGCCCCAAAGAGTTCAGCCACTCCCCGGTCCCGGCGAGCGAGGTCCGGACATGCCGGCTGCCGCCCTCGGTGGCCGCACGGCGGACGGCGGTCATGATCGCCGCCGCGGTGAGCCAGCCGGTCGCGTGGTCGAGCGCCTGCACCGGAAGCGGTCCCGGGCCGTCGAGCCCGGCCGTCTTGCCGCCCTCGTCGGCGATCCCCGACGCCATCTGCACCAGGCTGTCGAACCCGCGCCTGCGCGCCCAAGGCCCTTCCCAGCCGTAGGCCGACAGGTCCGCGACGACGATGCCCGGCCGGAGCTCGGCGATCGCTTCCGGCGAGAAACCCTTGGCCACCAGCGATCCCGGTCGGAAACCCTGCAGAACGACGTCCGCGCGGGCGATCAGCTTGCGCAGCCGCGAGCGCCCGGCTTCGGTCTCCAGGTCGACGTACGCCGAGAGCTTGCCCATCCCGGTGTCGACGGCCAGCGGCGGCACGGTCGGCAGCTGGGCCGACCCGATGTGCATGACGGTGGCGCCGTGCGCGGCGAGCACGCGGCCCGCGACCGGTCCGGCGATGACGTGGGTCAGGTCCAGGATCCGCACCCCGCCCAGCGGCCGGTCGGACTCGAACAGCCGCACCGGTTCCGACGGTCCGAGCGGCCGGATCTCGGCGACCGGCAACGCCGACGCCGCCTGCCCTTGCTTGTGCGCCAGCCACTCGTCGCGAGAGCGCAGCACAGCGGCCGCGCCGCCGGCGCCGATCACCGCCGACTCGACCTCGTACTTCGACTTGGCCGCGACGACCTTCTCGAACGCCGCCCGGGTCGCGGGCACGCCCAGGCCCCAGCACACGGCGGAGACGTGACGCGGGTAGTTGCAGTGCAGCCGCACCCAGCCGTCGTTCGCCCGGTAGTCGCCGGACAGCGGCGCGCTGAACGGCACCGGTTCCCCGTCGACGCGGATGTACTGCTCGCTGTGGAACGACGCGGCGGCGTGCCGGGTGTCGACCGAGACCTTGCCCGGCTCGATTCCCCGCAGCCGCAACAGTTCCCCGGCGGCCAGCGTCGCCGCGGCGATACTCGTCGCCGCCGCCTCCTCGACCCGGAAGGTGCCGGGCAGCACCGACTCGGGGCCGGTGATCTCGACGGCGTCTTCGGCGAGGGTGTCGCCGGTGAGCGTGGTCCAGACGCGGGTGTCCACTAGGGCAGCAGGGCGATCAGCTCGGCGGGGGCCACCTTCGTCCCGGTGTAGAACGGGATCTCCTCGCGCACGTGGAGCCGCGCCTCGGTGCCGCGCAGATGCCGCATCAGGTCGACGATGCGGTGCAGCTCGTCGGCCTCGAAGGCCAGGATCCACTCGTAGTCGCCCAGTGCGAACGACGCGACCGTGTTGGCGCGGACGTCCGGGTAGTCGCGGGCCTCCTTGCCGTGGTCGGCGAGCATCTTGCGGCGCTCGTCGTCCGGCAGCAGGTACCACTCGTAGGAGCGCACGAACGGGTAGACGCAGATGAACTTGCGGGCCTCTTCGCCGGCGAGGAACGCCGGGATGTGGCTCTTGTTGAACTCCGCCGGGCGGTGCAGCGCGACCTGGCTCCACACCGGCGCCGACGCGCGGCCGAGCGGCGTGTGCCGGAAGCCGCTGTACGCCGCCTGGACCTGCTCGATCTCCTCGGCGTGCCACCAGATCATGTAGTCGGCGTCGGCGCGCAGCCCCGAAAGGTCGTAGACACCGCGGACGACGACGCCCTTCGCCTCCAGCGCGTCGAGGTACTCGGTGGTCTCCGCGGTCGCCTTCGCGCGGTCTTCGCCGAGCTTGCCCTGCTCGGCCCGGAAGACCGACCAGGCGGTGTAGCGGATGGTGTCATTGAGCTCGTTGTAGTTCAGCCGCGCCATACCGCCATCTTGGCACTGCCGGTGCTCAAGAGCCCTCGTGGGTCGGTGTGATCCCGGCGATGCGGCGGGCGGCCGCGTCGGCGGTGGCGATGCAGGCCGGGATCCCGACGCCGTGCAGCGTCGCGCCCGCCACGGCGAGGCCAGGGACGCCGGCGACGGCACGTTCGATCCGCTCGACGCGTACGAGGTGCCCGGTGCCGTACTGCGGGAGCCCGCCGCCCCATCGGGTCACGAGGGTGTCGATCGGCTCGGCGGTGACACCGGTCAGCCGGGCCAGGTCATCGCGGACCACGCGCACGAGTTCGTCGTCGTCGGCGTGCAGCGCGCCCGGTTCGCCGAAGCGGCCGACCGAGCCACGCACCAGCACCGGGCCTTCGCCGTACTGCGCCCACTTGCGGGAGGAGAAGGTGAACGCCTTGGCGGCGAACGGCTTCCCGGCAGCGTCCCGCTCCCCGGCGCCGATCAGGACCCCGGACGACTCCGGCAGCGCGGTCCCCGGCGGGAGCGCGAGCGCGACCACCGCCATCGACGCGAGTTCGACCTTGGCGAACACCGACGAGGCCACTCCTGCGACACCGTCGAGCAGCCGTCGTGCCGAAGGCGCCGGGACGGCGAGAAGGACGGCGTCGGCGTCGAGGTCGTCGACCCTCCAGCCGTCGGCGGTGCGCTCGAGCGCCGTCACGGTGGTTCCGGTGCGGACCTCGGCGCGGGCCAGCTCCGCGAGCCGCACGATCAGCGTTCCGAGGCCGCCCAGCAGGGTGCCGAAGACCGGCGCCGTACTCGGTGAGGCGGGCATGAGCGAGGCGGCGCCTTCGGTGAGCGAGCGCGCGCCACGATCGATCGCGGACGCGAGACCGGGCATGGTCGCGCGCAGGCCGAGCCCGTCCGCTCCCCCGGCGTAGACACCGCCGAGCAGCGGGTCGACGAGCCGGTCCACGAGTTCGTCGCCGAACCGCTCGCGCAGCAACGGGCCGAGCGGCACGTCACCGGCGGGCAGTTCCAGCGGAGACAGCGACGCCTCGGCCTCGACCAGGGCGCGTCCCTTCTCCGACAGCACCCCCGCGACCGCGTCGGCCGTGACCGGAACACCCATGACCGTGCCCGGCGGCAGACCGAGCACGGAGCCGCCGGCGTGGATCTTCGCGCGGGCCGTGGTGGGATGGACCAGGCGCTCGCCCAGCCCCACCTCTCGGACCAGGGCGAGCGCCTCGGGACGGCGAGCGAGGAAGGCCTCCGCGCCGACGTCGTAACGCTCACCGGCGAGTTCCACCGTGCGGAGCTTCCCGCCGAGCGACTCCGTCGCCTCGAAGACGACGATCCGGGCGTCTTCACCGAGCAGCGTCCGCAGCCGGTACGCCGCGGTCAGTCCCGAGATACCGCCACCGACGACGGCGATGGTGCTCATTGAAGCTCGTGCACCAGCCCGACCACGCGCGTCAGCACGTCCGGGTCGACGCCGGGCAGCACGCCGTGGCCGAGGTTGAAGATGTGGCCATCGGCCGCGCGGCCCTCGGCGTGGATGCGCCGGACCTCGGCTTCGAGCACCGGCCACGACGCGTGCAGCAGCGCCGGGTCGAGGTTGCCCTGGACCACACCGCCGCCGAGCCGCCGGACCGCTTCGTCGAGCGGGATCCGCCAGTCGACGCCGACCACGTCGGCACCCGCGTCGCGCATGGCCACCAGCAGCTCGCCGGTGCCGACGCCGAAGTGGATCCGGGGCACGCCGTAGCCCGCGACCGCGGACAGGACCTTCGCCGAATGCGGCAGGACGAACTCGCGGTAGTCCCGCTCCGAGAGCGCGCCCGCCCACGAGTCGAACAGCTGGATCGCGTCGGCCCCGGCGTCGAGCTGCGCGGAGAGGAAGGTGATCGCCATGTCCGCGAGACGCCCGGCCAGCTCGTGCCACAGCTCCGGCTCGGAGTGCATGAGTGCCTTGGTGTGCTCGTGGTTGCGGCTCGGCCCGCCCTCGATGAGGTACGAGGCCAGGGTGAACGGCGCGCCCGCGAACCCGATCAGCGGCGTCTCGCCCAGCGACCCGACCAGCAGCCGGACCCCTTCGGCGACCCGCTCCACCTGCTCCGGTTCCAGCACCGGCAGCGCCCGCACGCCCGCGGCGTAGCGGATCGGCTCGGCGACGACCGGGCCGGTGCCCGCGACGATGTCGATGTCGAGGCCCGCCGCCTTGAGCGGGACGACGATGTCGCTGAAGAGGATGGCCGCGTCGACGCCGTGGCGGCGGATCGGCTGGAGCGTGATCTCGGCGAGCATCTCGGGGTCGAAGCAGGCGTCGAACATCGAGGTGCCCTCACGCAGCGCCCGGTACTCGGGCAGCGACCGGCCTGCCTGGCGCATGAACCACACGGGGGTATGGGCCGGGCGTTCGCCGCGCGCGGCGGCCAGGAACGGCGCACCGGGCAGGGCGCGACGGGCCACTGGGACGGTCTGCGCGGGAGAAGCGACTGAAGGAGACATCACGGTTCATGGTGCCATGGGCGCTCGGAGGCCTTACTCTCGGCGCGCCTGCGCCCCGAACCGGACGATCGCGTCTTACAGTCGGTTGGTGACCGCGATGACGTCAGCACCCGATCTCTTCCGTGAAGCCGTCGCGGCGTTGCAATCGGTCCGGCCCCGCCCCGAAGTGCAGCTGGAGACGATGCGCCCGCCGCAGCGGCTGGCGCCGTGGTCCTACGCGGTGAGCTGCGAAGTGGAAGGGCCGGCGGACGTGCTGGCGTCGGGACGGCTGGTGCTGCTGCACGATCCGGAGGGCCAGGAAGGCTGGGACGGGGTCCTGCGGCTGGTCATGTACGTGCGCGCGGAACTCGACCGGGAACTGGCGACCGATCCCTTCCTGCCCGCGGTGGGCTGGTCGTGGCTGACCGACGCGCTGGAGACCTCCGGCGCGGAGTGGACGGCGCTGGGCGGCACCGTCACCGAGACGTCGTCGGCCCGCTTCGGCGACATTTCCGGGCCCGCGCGCACCGACGATCTGGAACTCCGGGCGTCCTGGACGCCGACGGACGCGGCACTGCGGCCGCACGGGCAGGCGTTCTGCCAGGTGATGGCGAGCGTCGTGGGGCTGCCGCCGGTCGGCGTGACCCTCTTCGAGCAGCGTCAGTCCTCCTGAGCCGCTTCGCGCGGGCGCCGCGCTCGGATCGTTAGAGGCCGGGGCTTAGTAGCACCACCAGCCACAACGACAGCGCGTGAAGGCCCCCTTCCCTCGGCTCAGCCGAGGAAACTCGGCCTTCACCCCTTCCTCAGTACTAGACGGACCTCTTCCTTGCGCCTAAGTACAGGAAGGGGCCTTCATGCACTGGGACCTCCTGATATCAGGCAAGACACGCCGCAGGTCACGCAGTACCCGCGAGAGGGCTCTCCAGAACGCCCCGGATCACCCAGGAGCCCCCGTCGCGCCGGTGCTCCCGAACCCGGCGGCAAGTCCGTGAAGGCCTCCTTGAGGGATCCAGAGTCCCTCAAGGAGGCCTTCACGGACTTGCGACACCCCTCGGCACCGGTCCCGACACGCCGGATCCCAGCAATCGAGACATAGCATTTGGGTTATTTTGCAATTTCCGGCCACCTAGCGGCGCTAGGAAAGCTAGCGGTACTAAAGGTCCCTTGCTTCCACCCGCGGATCCGTGAAGGCCTCCTTCCCTACCCTCAAGGTAGGCAAGGAGGCCTTCACGGACAGCCGCGACGCCCGCCGAGCCGCACGAAGCGCCCGAGGACACCTCGACTGCTCCACCTGCGGACCCCTCAGAGCGTCTGTACGCCACTAAGCCGCGCTTCGGGGCCATCCGGACCGGACCAGCTCCGACCAGCGCGGAGCCGGTCGCTCAGAGGTCTAGACCACCCCGTTCGTGCTAACCCGGCCGTCACCGTCCGCAACAAGATCAAAACCGATCGCGAGCACCCCGAGACGCTTCCGGAGCGTTACCATCATCGTCACCGAGCGAAGCGATCATGGCGCTCCGCGAAGTTGATCAAGCCCCATGCCGGAGGCGGTTTCCGGCCCCCGCCGCACCGCCCGCCGAGGCGCCCTGGCAGAGGCACCGGCAAGTGCACGGCCCATCTGCACAGTCGGTCGAGCCCCGGTAACTCAAGTCCATCGTGTTCTTTCGGCGATGTGTTAGCCACCGGCTGTGTACTAGCCCGATCGTGTTACGACGAACTCCCTGAGTGACTACTCGTTTGAGATAGATACCCATTCGATCCCCCCGCGAAGGCCTCAGGGCGGCTACAGTGCCATCGACGACACCACTTTCGGTCTAAAGCTGGCGCGGCTAAACGGCCGAAAGTCCCGGTGCCGGTCGGGGGGCACGACCGACTCCAGGGAGGTAGTGACGTGGCTACCGTCGGCATTTCTCAGGCCGTCCGATCCACGCCAGCCGGTTCATTGCCGGCGAGCATGGTTCCGCACCCGCGGGAAGAGCTTTTTTCCGTGTTGGTGGTCGATGACCACCCGCTGTTGAGGGAGGCAATCTCAGCAAGACTCGCACAGATGGGTGCGGGCACCGTCCACGAGGCCGCCACGGTGGCCGAGGCGAGGGCGCGAGCACAGGCCACCGGGCCTTGTGACCTGGCGATCCTCGATCTCGGACTGCCGGATGGCAGCGGCATCGAGCTGGTTACGGAACTCCGTAGCCACGGCTGGCCTCGAGTAGTGGTGCTCGCTTCATCAGACGACCCGTACGCGGTCAGGTCGGCGTTCCAGGCCGGCGCCCAGGCATACCTGCTCAAGTCGGCATCGCCGGTCGTAGTGACCGACGGCGTCCGCAGGGTGCTCGAGGGCGGCGTCTACGCGGACCCGAGCGTCGCACCGGTCCTGGCCACCGGCACCCGGGTCGCCGGCACCGACAACACCCCGCGCGAGCTTTCGGCGCGCGAGGTCGAGGTGCTGCAGCTCGTGGCCGACGGCCAGAGCAACAAGGAGATCGGCGAGGAACTCAGCCTCTCCGCTCTCACGGTGAAGTCTCACCTCTCCCGCATCGGGCGCAAGCTCGGCACGGGTGACCGGGCTCAGATGGTGGCGCTGGCCATGCGTGCCGGCGTGATCCGCTGACAAAGGCGAACAGCCCTGCGGGGCGGGCGGACCAGGCGCGGCCCGCTCGTCCCGTAGGGTCTTCACCTATGGAAGGCGACCGACCCGGAGAACCGCAGACGGACCCGAAGACCGGCACCGACGACACCGGTGGACCGGTCCTCCTGCGCGAGCCCGCCGAGGGCACTCCACCGGTGATCGCCGACGCGACCGCCCTCGCCGAAGCCTGCGCGAAGATCGCGGGCGGCAGCGGGGCCATCGCCGTGGACACCGAACGCGCGTCCGGCTACCGATACTGGCCGAAGGCCTACCTCGTGCAGCTGCGCCGCGAAGGTGCCGGTTCCTTCCTCATCGACCCCATTCCGCTCGAAGGGCAGCTCGGACCCCTCGCGGAAGTGCTCAACAACGCCGAATGGGTGCTGCACGCGGCCTCTCAGGACCTGCCGTGCCTCGCCGAACTCGACCTGCACCCGAAGAGCCTCTTCGACACCGAACTCGCCGGACGGCTCGCCGGGTACGAACGCGTCGCCCTCGGCACCCTCGTCGAACTCCTCCTCGGCTACCAGCTGGAGAAGGGCCACAGCGCCGCCGACTGGTCGAAGCGCCCGCTTCCCGTCGATTGGCTGAACTACGCCGCACTCGACGTCGAGCTGCTCCTCGAGCTGAGAGAGAAGCTCGAAGCCGACTTGGCCGACCAGGGCAAGCTCGAATGGGCCCAGCAGGAATTCGAGGCCGTCCGCACCGCGCCGCCGCCGGCCCCTCGGGCCGAGCCGTGGCGCCGGACGTCCGGCGTGCACAAGATCCGCAACGCCCGCGGTCTCGCCGCCGTGCGCGAACTGTGGCAGGCGCGGGACGAACTCGCCCGCAAACGCGACCGCGCGCCGAGCCGGATCCTGCCCGACAGCGCGATCATCAACGCCGTCACAGCGGACCCGAAGACCGTCGACCAGCTGCAGGCGCTGCCGGTGTTCAGCGGCCGGGTCCAGCGCAAGTACACCGCGAGCTGGCTGCGGCATCTGCAGGCCGCCCGCGCGCTCCCCGCCGACGAGCTGCCGACCCCCGCGCAGCAGACCGACGGACCGCCGCCGGTGAACCGGTGGTCGGACAAGGATCCCGACGCCGCCGCCCGGCTTTCGGCGGCCCGCGCGGCGCTGTCCGCGATCGCGGAGGACCGGCGGCTCCCGGTGGAGAACCTGCTGCTGCCGGAGCTGGTGCGGCGCACCTGCTGGCGTCCGCCCGCGGACCTGAGCGAGGACTCGGTCGCCCAGGTCCTCCGCGACGGCGGTGCCCGGCCTTGGCAGGTCGAGCTGACGGTGGCGGTGCTGAGCAAGGCGCTCCACGCCACCCCCGCCTGACCCGGCTTCAGCCCTCCAGCAGCGCCCGCGCGGCTCCGCGCAGCGCGGCGTCCGGTTCCCCGAGACCGGCGAGCCTCAGCACGCCGTCGGCCCCTTCGACGGCGTGCGCCTCGACGTCCACGTCCGGCTGGTCACGCCGGACGATCGCGATGCTCTCGACGAGCCCGAACACGAGATCGGTCCGGATGCCGCGAAGGTCTCCGGCGACGCCGGCCGCCGCGACGAGCGAGCCGTAAACGCGTTTGAGCTCCGCCCGCTCGGCCCGGAATCGCGCCAGCCGCGGCGACGAGATCTCCGGCAGCAAGTACAGGGCGCCCAGGTTGTGCCGCGCGCTGCCGAGCAAGTGGATGTCCGCGTAGGCCAGCGCCCACAGCCGCGCGCCGATCGGCGCGAGCTTGGCCGAAAGACCGCCCGCGACGTCCAGTGACGGCCGGACGGTGTCCTCCAGCAGCGCCGCGAGAATGTCCTCTTTGGACGGAAAGTGGTAGTAGAGCGACGCCTGGCGCAGTCCGGCGCGTTCGGCGATGGCCCGCGTGGTCGTCGCCGCGTACCCGGCGCCGGTGAACAGCTCTCCCGCCGCGTCCAAGACGGCGAACCGCGCCTCCCGTTTGCTCGCGGCGGCGCCGCTGGCTCTCGGCCTGCCCACCCCGGTCGTTTTCGTCATCTATCCGATCCTGCCATTTCTCCGCGAAGATCTTTGTTACGTCCGGCGGTCGGCCCAGGTTACCGAATCCGGTATCTGTTAACACCGCGCTTACCCGGCGGAGATCGGAAGGATCCCGCACGCGCTTAATTTCGGTCAGCCGATCGAAATCCGGCCCTTGAGACAGGAGCCTCCGCAATGCCTTCCGAGGACCTTTCCGCCTTCGGGTACCGCCAAGAACTTCGCCGGACACTGGGCGGTTTCTCCGCCTTCGCCGCGGGTTTCTCCTTCGTTTCCATCCTGACCACGGTGTTCCAGCTGTTCGCCTTCGGTTATTCCTTCGGCGACACGCTCTTCTTCTGGACATGGCCGCTGGTGATCGCCGGGCAATTGCTCGTCGCGCTCAACTTCGCCGAACTCGCCGCCCGATTTCCGCTGGCCGGATCGGTTTACCAGTGGGCGAAACACCTCTCCCCCGGATTCGCGGGGTGGCTCGCCGGCTGGATGATGCTGGTGGGCTGCGTCGTGGCCCTCGCCGGCGCCGCGATCGCGCTGCAGGTCGTCCTCCCGTCGGTCTGGAGCGGGTTCCAGCTCGTCGGCGGGGACCCGGCGATCACCTCCCCGACCGGCGCCAGCAACGCGGTCCTGCTCGGCACCCTGCTGATCGTCCTCACCACCGCGATCAACGCGGGCGGCGTGCGGCTGATGGCGCGGATCAACGACATCGGGGTCGGGGCCGAACTCGTCGGGGTCCTCGTGCTGATCATCGGTCTCGCGCTGTTCGCCGTCCGCGGCCCGCAGGTCGTGCTCCAGCCTGCCGGCGAAAGCCCGGGAGCAGGTGGCGTTCTCGCTTCGGCACTGATGGCCGCGTACGTTCTGTACGGTTTCGACACCGCCGCCTCCGTCGCCGAAGAGACCAAGGACGCCCGCCACATCGCCCCGCGCGCCGTACTTCGCGCACTGTTGATCTCCGGGGTCGGTGGCCTCGCCGTCGTCGTCACCGCGCTGATGGCGGCACCGAGCCTGACCGACGGGCAGCTGGCCGGGAAAGGCCTGCCGTACGTGATCACGGCCGTCTTCGGCGACACACTCGGCCGGGTCTTCCTCGCCGACGTCGCGATCGCGGTCGTCGTCTGCACCCTGACCATCCAGACCGGCACCGTCAGGCTGATCTACTCGATGGCCCGCGACGGCGCGCTCCCCGGTGCCAGGAGGCTTTCCGCGGTCAACGCCCGCACCGGTACGCCGATCGCGCCCGCCGTGCTGTCCGGGGTGCTCGCCATCGGGCTTCTGCTGCTGAACCTGGGGAATCCGACCATCTTCAGCACCATCACCGGCACTTCGGTGGTCGTCGTCTACCTGGCCTATCTCCTGGTGACCGGACCGCTGCTGATCCGGCGCCGTCAAGGGCGTTTCACCGCCGAACCCGGCCATTTCTCCCTGGGACGATGGGCTATTCCGGTCAACATCGCGGCAGTAGGGTACGGCGCGATGATGATCGTCAACATCGCTTGGCCACGAGCCGAGATCTACGACCTGGCGGGCACCGGTTCCGTCTGGGTCCTGTTGTTCCCGATCGAGTTCGTCGGCGCCGCGCTGCTCACCGGCTACCTCTGCTGGCGCCGCCGCTCCGCGCTCACCACGGTTCCCGTCCCCGCGACCTGAAGGAAGGTTCCATGAGCACGACATCGACCACGTACGGCGCTCGCGACCACGCCCGCGCCCAAGCGGGCACGGTGGCCGAAGCGATGCCCGCCATCCCCGCGTCCACCTGGCCGGATCCGCCGCCCGGGATCGACCCGGCGAAGCTGGTCTGGGCCGAGACAGTCGCCGGCGGCGGCTACACCCACAAGGTCCTCGCCCGCGGCACCGAGCTGCGGCTGACCGACGTCGAGGGCGACGCCTGCGCGCATCTGCTGTTGTTCAACGCGGACCAGCCTTGGGAGCGGCTGAACGTCGCGGACACGGTGAAGGTCCAGTGGAACGCCTATCTCGGCGAGGCGATCGCCCTGCTGTCGGACCAGGCTCGGGTGCTCGCGACCGTCGTCACCGACGAGAGCGGCAAGCACGACGCCCTCTGCGGCACATCCACTGTGGACGGCAACGCCGAGCGCTACGGGGACGGGAGCCCGCAGGGCGATTCGCCGTCGGGGAACGCGCTGTTCACCCTCGCCGCCGCCAAACACGGCCTCACTCCGCGCGATCTGCCGCCGAGCCTCTCCTTCTTCCAAGGCGTGCGCGTGGAGGCCGACGGAGGGCTGACCTTCACCGGTTCGGCGGGCGCCGGCAAATCCGTGGTCCTGCGCACGGAACTCCCGGTGGTCGTCCTGATCGCCAACGTGCCGCATCCGCTCGACCCGCGCCCGGACTACACGGTCACCCCGCTGCGCGTCCTCGCCCAGCGCTCGGCGCCGTCCACTCCGGACAGTCCTGAATGGACGGCGTCACCCGAGGCACAGCGCGCCTTCGAGAACACCGCCGACTACCTCACCGCAAGGGGCCTGGCATGACGATCATCTCCGACACCGAGGTCGCCGCGCGGGCGCCGTACTCCACCGTGCTCCGCGAGGGCGAGACGCTCGCGATCATCGATCTCGGCGGTAACCAGGCCGTCGACTTCCTCTGCTACGACGCCGCCGACACGGCGAAGAGATACAGCGCGGCCACCACGATCGCCGCGCAGCGCAACATCTTCCTCACCACCGGCAGCGTGCTGCGCACCGGTGAGGGCGCGCCGCTGCTCACCGTCGTCGAGGACACTTGCGGACGGCACGACACGATCGGCGGCGCCTGCAGCAAGGAATCGAACAGCCTCCGCTACGGCCAGCACACGCGGTACCAGCACGCCTGCGTCGAGAACTTCCTGACCGAAGGCGCCAAATGGGGTCTCGGCAAACGCGATCTGGTCAGCAACGTCAACTGGTACATGAACGTGCCGGTGGAACAGGACGGCACGCTCGGCATCGTCGACGGCATCTCCGCGCCGGGTCTCGAAGTCAAGCTGCGCGCCGAAACCGACGTCCTGGTGCTGGTGTCGAACTGCCCGCAGATCAACAACCCGTGCAACGGCTTCGATCCGACGCCGGTCCGGATGATCGTCACCGGCGGTGGCGTGTGAAACTGCTCGTCGCCAACCGGGGGGAAATCGCGGTCCGGATCATCCGGACCGCCAGGGAGATGGGCATTCCGACGGTCGCCGTCTACTCCGACGCCGACCGCACGGCCGCGCACGTACGGCTTTCCGACGAAGCCGTCCGGCTCGGCCCGGCGCCGGCGAGGGAGAGTTACCTCCTCGGCGACGCCATCATCGAAGCCGCGCTGAAGACCGGGGCGGACACTATCCATCCCGGCTACGGCTTCCTGTCCGAGGACGCCGCTTTCGCCAGGGCGGTGGAAGCGGCCGGGATGCGGTTCGCCGGTCCTACCGCGGACCATCTCGAGATCTTCGGCAGCAAGCACACCGCGCGGGCGAAGGCCGCCGAGGCCGGTGTCCCGATGCTGCCCGGCACCGGGTTGCTGGACACCCTGGCCGACGCCGAAGCCGCGGCGGCCGAGGTCGGCTATCCGGTGATGCTCAAGGCCACCGGCGGGGGCGGCGGGATCGGCATGCGTGCCTGCGCGTCCGCCGTCGAACTGCGGGACGCCTGGGAAGCGGTACGGAGCATCGCGGCCAAGAGCTTTTCGACCCCGGGAGTGTTCCTCGAACGGCTCGTGACGCACGCGCGGCACGTCGAGGTCCAGGTGTTCGGCGACGGCGCGGGCACGGTGCTGGCGCTCGGCACGCGGGACTGCACCTTGCAGCGGCGCAACCAGAAGGTGCTCGAAGAGTGCCCCGCGCCGGGCTTGCCCGATGCGGTGCGGGAGAAACTGGTCTCGACGGCCGTCGCCCTCTGCGCTTCAGTGCGCTACCGGTCGGCCGGGACGGTGGAGTTCATCTACGACCCGGACCGCGAAGAGGCCGCGTTCCTCGAAGTCAACACGAGGCTGCAGGTCGAGCATCCGGTCACCGAGGCGGTGTACGGGATCGACCTCGTCGAGTGGATGCTCCGGCTCGCCGACGGCGACACCGGGATGTTCACCACCACGCCAGCGCCCCGCGGGCACGCCGTCGAAGCGCGGCTCTACGCCGAGGATCCGGCCGCCGGGCACCGGCCGAGCGCGGGCCTGCTGACCCGCGCCGACTTCCCCGAAGGCGTCCGGGTCGACACCTGGGTCGAGGCCGGGGCGAACGTGACGACGCATTACGACCCGTTGCTCGCCAAGGTGATCACCGTCGGCGCGGACCGGGCCGAGGCGCTGTCCGCGCTGGGCGAGGCGCTCGGCGAAAGCCGGGTGGACGGCGTCCGCACGAACCTCGGCCAACTGCGCGCGGTCGCCGCTGATCAGCGGCTGCGCGACGTCACCCACGACACCGCGACGCTGGACACGATCGCCGACCCCGAGCCGCGGATCGAGGTCCTGCGGGGCGGCACGATGACCACCGTCCAGGACTGGCCGGGACGGCTGGGCTTCTGGCACGTGGGTGTCCCGCCGAACGGGCCGATGGACGATTTGTCCCTGCGCCTGGGCAACCGCGCGCTGGGCAATCCCGAAGGCGCGGCGGGCCTGGAGTGCACTGTGGACGGTGTCTCCCTGCGGTTCACCGAAGACGCAATCGTTTGCGTCACCGGATCGCCGTCACCGGTGACCCTCGACGGCACCGCTGTTCCACAGTGGACGCCCGTCGAGGTCCCCGCCGGCGGCGTGCTCGACGTCGGCACGGGGACAGCCGGGCTCCGCGCGTACGTCCTCGTCCGCGGCGGGATCGACGTGCCGGACTTCCTGGGCAGTGCGGCGACGTTCACCCTCGGCGGCTTCGGCGGACATGGCGGGCGCGCGCTGGCGACCGGTGACGTCCTCTCCCCCGGTCCGGAACCGGAGAACGCCGTCACCGGAACGGTTCCCGAGGCCGAGCGGCCGATTTTCGCGACGCACTGGGAGATCGGTGCCTCGGAGGGGCCGCACGCGGCGCCGGAGTTCTTCACCCGGGACGACGTCGAGACGTTCTACGCCACGGACTGGGAAGTGCACTTCAACTCCGCGCGGACCGGCGTCCGGCTCGTCGGGCCCCGGCCCCGCTGGGCGCGGGAAGACGGCGGCGAGGCGGGCCTGCACCCGTCGAACATCCACGACACGCCGTACGCGATCGGCGCCGTCGACTACACCGGCGACCTGCCGATCCTGCTGGGCCCGGACGGGCCGAGCCTCGGCGGTTTCGTCTGCCCGGCGACCGTGGTGACCGGGCAGCGCTGGAAACTCGGCCAGCTGCGGCCAGGCGACACCGTGCGGTTCGTGCCGATCACCATCGAGCACGCGGGCGCGTTGCGCGACGAACCGGCCAAGGCGGTCAAGGCGAGCCGGCAGCCGATCGACGACGGCGGCATCCTCGGCCGTCTGTCCACATCGGACGAGAACCCCGAGGTCACCTACCGGCGCAGCGGCGACGACAACCTGCTGATCGAGTACGGGCCGATGAAACTCGACCTGGCCCTGCGGATGCGGGTCCACGCGCTGGCCGATCGGCTGGCCACGGAAGGGCTCGACGGTGTCGTGGACCTGACCCCGGGCATCCGCTCGCTGCAGGTGCACGTCGATCCGGACGTGCTGCCGGTGCCGAAACTGCTCGGCCTCGTGCAGGAGGTGGAGCACGATCTGCCGCGCACCGCCGATCTCGTGGTACCGAGCCGCACCGTGCGGCTGCCGTTGTCGTGGGACGACCCGGCGACGCGCGAGGCGATCGAGCGGTACATGGCCGGCGTACGCGACGACGCGCCGTGGTGCCCGTGGAACATCGAGTTCATCCGGCGGGTCAACGGTCTGTCCAGTGTGGACGATGTCTATCGCACGGTGTTCGACGCGGAATACCTGGTGCTCGGCCTCGGTGACGTCTATCTCGGTGCGCCTGTGGCCACTCCGCTGGACCCGCGGCACCGGCTGGTCACCACGAAGTACAACCCGGCGCGGACCTGGACCGCGGAGAACTCGGTCGGCATCGGCGGCTCGTACCTGTGCATCTACGGGATGGAAGGCCCCGGCGGGTACCAGTTCGTCGGGCGGACCGTGCAGGTGTGGAGCGGCTGGCGGCAACGCGGGTCGTTCGAGCCGGGTTCGCCGTGGCTGCTGCGCTTCTTCGACCGGATCTCGTGGTATCCGGTGACCGCCGAGGAACTGATGGATCTGCGGGCTCGGAGTTCGGCGGGGGAACTGGAACTCGACATCACCGACGGCGAGTTCGCGCTGGCGGACCACGAGCGGTTCCTCGCCGACAACGCCGATGACATCGCCTCGTTCCGGGCGAAGCAGAGCGCGGCGTTCGAGGCGGAACGGCAGGCCTGGGCGGCGGCGGGCGAATTCGACCCGCGACCGGAACCCGTCGGAGCCAAGGTCCCGACCACGAAGGTCGAGGCCCCGCCCGGTGGGTACGTCGTCGAAGCACCGTTCGCCGCGACCGTCTGGCGGGTGGACGTCGAGCCCGGCAAGGAGGTCGGCCCGGCGGAGACGCTGGTGATCCTCGAGGCGATGAAGACCGAGGCGCGGATCCCCGCGCCCGCCGCCGGGGAGGTCGTCGAGGTGCTCGTCTCCCCCGGCGATCAGGTCGCCCCCGGCACCCCGCTGGTGGTACTGGGAAGGAGCGCGGGATGAGCGTGCTGGAGCGGGTGCGCGCCGCGTACCACCGGATCGCGCGAGTCGACCGGCCCGAGATCTGGATCGACCTGCGTCCCGAGGAGGACGTCCTCGCCGACGCGGAGACGCTGGAAGCCCGTCGTGCGGCGGGGGAATCCTTGCCGCTGTACGGGAAACTCGCCGCGGTCAAGGGCAACATCGCCGTCGCCGGGCTGCCGACGACGGCGGCGTGCCCCGAGTACGCCTATCAGCCGGACGAGGACGCGCCGGTGGTGGCGAGGCTGCGCGAGGCCGGGGCCCTGATCCTGGGCACCACCAATCTGGACCAGTTCGCGACCGGGCTGGTCGGCACGCGCAGCCCGCACGGCGCGGTCCGGAACGCGATCGATCCGGCGTACGTTTCGGGCGGGTCGAGTTCGGGGTCGGCGGTCGCGGTGGCGCTCGGGATCGCGGATCTCGCGCTGGGCACGGATACCGCCGGATCGGGCCGGGTCCCGGCGGCGTTCAACGGGATCGTCGGGCTGAAGCCGACGCGGGGGCTGCTGCCGACGACCGGTGTCGTGCCCGCGTGCGCGAGCATCGACTGCGTGACCGTGTTCGCGCGGACGGTCGATGAGGCTTCCGCGGCGTTCGCCTGCCTGAGCGAGCCTCGGGAGCTTCCGGTCGTCAACCGTCCTTTCCGGATCGGTGTGCCGTCCGAGGTGGGGCCGCTCCAGGACGGGTGGGCCGAAGCGTTCTCCGCGGCGGCTCACGAGTTGCGCGACGCGGGCGCCGAACTGGTCACTGTCGACATATCGGCGTTCCTGGCCGCGGCGCGTCTGCTGTACGAGGGCGCCTTCGTGGCCGAGCGGTACTCGGCGGTGGGCGAGTTCATCGACGCCCACCCGGACGCCGTCGATCCGGCCGTGCGGCGGATCATCGGCGCGGCGAAGGACATCCCGGCGCATCGGTTGTTCTCCGACCTCGCGACGCTCGGGGATCTGGAGCGTGAGGCGTCGGCTGTTTTGTCCACTGTGGACTGCGTCCTGCTGCCCACGACGACGGAACACCCGACGATCGCCGACGTCGAGGCAGATCCGCTGGGGGTGAACGCCCGGCTGGGCCGGTTCACGAACTCGACGAACCTGCTGGGCCTGTCGTCGCTCGCCGTTCCCGCCGGAACGGTCGGCGGGCTGCCGTTCGGGGTGATGCTGGTCGGCGCCGCGTACGCCGACCGGATCCTCGCCGACGTCGCCCGCTCGGTGCCGCGGCGGACGCGGATCGCCGTCGTCGGCGCCCATCTGCGCGGGCAGCCGCTGAACCATGAACTGACCTCGCGGGGTGGCCGGTTCGTTTCCGCGGGACCGACGGCGGCCGAGTACCGGCTCCACGCGCTGGACACCGTCCCGCCCAAACCCGGTCTCGTCCGGGTCGCTTCGGGCGGCGCGGCGATCGAGGCCGAGGTGTGGGACCTGCCACTCGCGGGCTTCGGGGAGTTCGTCGCCGGTGTCCCGGCGCCGCTGGCGATCGGGAAGGTGCGGCTGGCCGATGGGAGCGAGGTGTCCGGGTTCGTCTGCGAGCCTGGCGCGGTGGTGGGCGCCGAAGACATCACGGGGTACGGCGGGTGGCTCGGCTACCTGAGCCGCTGAGTCACGTCGTGAGTGGCGATTCGGGTTAGAACCCGAATCGCCACTCACGACCCCCTGCGGTACTGGCCTACCGGGACTCACCAGGGCTTTTCCGATTTGGTTGGCCTTCCGGGCGGTTCTGGGAACAACCTCACAAACCCTGGCGCCCCGCCGGACGCTGGGTAGCTTCGGGGTGGTGCCGACCACCTCCACCTCCCACCGCCGGACCGCGATCAGCGTGTTCGTGGCACTGGGTCTCGTCGGGGCCGCGATGGTGACGCTGGGAGCCACCGGCGTGGCCGTCAAGGCAGTGAACGGGCAGGCGCTCGCGGTCCTCGAAGAGGTCCCCGGACCCGAATCCGGCCCGACGTGCGCTGTCGACAAGCGTTATGTCGACGAAGAGACCTTCGGCATGCGCCCGGACGTGATCGAAGCGTGGAACGCCCTGCGCGCCAAGGCCAAAGCACAGAACATCACGCTTTGCGTGAACGACGGCAAGCGTAGCCGGAGCCAGCAGCAGCGCGAGTTCGACAAGGCCGTCGAGCGGTTCGGCTCCGTGGAGCAAGCCAAGAAGTGGGCACTGCAGCCGGAGACGTCCATGCACGTCAAGGGAATCGCCGTCGACATCCAGCCGCTGAACTCGGCCGCGTGGGTGGACAAGAACGGCGGCGCGCTCGGCTGGTGCCGCCGCTACGACAACGAGAAATGGCACTTCGAGTACGACCCGGCCTACAAGACCAGCGGCTGCCCGGCCCTGCTTCCCAGTGCCACCGGCAACTAGGCCGGGACTCGCGTGCTTGGACGCGGAACTCGCGTGATCGAAGGCGGAACTCCTCCGAACACGCGAGTTCCGCCTTCGATCACGCGAGTCCCGGATTCCCTCACGTGAGGGTTTCGGCCACGTACTTCGCGGCCTCGGCGAGGAGCGCCTGGTCGTACGGAGCGTCCTTGGTCGCCTTGCTGGACATGATCGCGACGACGAGCGGCGCCCTGTCCGGCGGCCATACGACGGCGATGTCGTTCAACGTGCCGTAGTCGCCGGTCCCGGTCTTGTCGGCGACGGTCCAGCCGGACGGCAGGCCCGCCCGGATCCGCTGGGCGCCGGTGGTGTTGCGCCGGAAGAGGTCGCGCAGGAAGTCCCGTTTGTCGGCCGTCAGCGTGTCGCCCAGCACGATCTCCCGGTAGTCGGCGGCGAAAGCGCGCGGAGTCGTGGTGTCACGAAGATCGCCCGGGGTGGCCTCGGTGATGGCCGGCTCGACCCGGTCCATCCGCGTGACGGTGTCGCCGATGCTGCGCGTGAACGCCGTCAGCGCGGCGGGGCCGCCGAGGTCCCGCAGCAGCAGATTGCCCGCGGTGCCGTCGCTGAACCGGATGGCGGCGTCGCACAGCTGGCGGATGGTCATCCCGGTGGCCACGTGCTGCCCGGTGACCGGAGCGTGTTTCATCAGGTCGTCGCGCGAGTATTCGACCCGGGTTTCCAGATGCGACAACGGATTGCGCTGCAGGACCGCGGCCGCCGCCACCCCTTTGAACGTCGAGCAGAACGCGAAGCGCTCGTCGGCGCGGTGCTCGACCGTGGCGCCGCCTCCGGTGTCGACCGCGTACACGCCGAGCCTGGCGTCGAACTTCTTTTCCAGCTCCATCAACCGGTCGTGGAACTGCCGGGAAGGAGAAGGCGGAGGCGGAGGAGACGAAGGGCTCGGAGGCGGGGTCCCGCGGGTGCAGGCGGCCAGCGACGCGAGGACCGCCATCCCCAGCAGCGCACGACGGGTGACGGCCGGCCCCGGCGAGTTCATCGTGATCCCTCCCCCTGATCACGTCGAACATAGCAACTTCCCCACCACCCCCGGATCGGCCAAGCGGCCGAGGCGGGTGACCCCGGGAGTGTGCCTTCCCCCACTCGACCGGGCCACCATCCTGGTTACCGACGGGTAACCGGGGCTAGGGTGCGGTCAGGACTACCTCAACTTCAGGAGCATTCGTGGCCGCAGGAGCAACACCGCTCGCGCCGAACGCGCGGTCGGTACGCAATGTCGCCTTCGTCGAAGGGGTGCGAACGCCCTTCGGCAAGGCAGGCGAAAAGGGTATGTACGCCGGCACTCGTGCCGACGATCTCGTCGTCAACGCCATCCGTGAACTGCTGCGGCGGCATCCCGAGCTGCCGCCCGAGCGCGTCGACGAGGTGGCGATCGCCGCCACCACCCAGATCGGGGACCAGGGCCTGACCATCGGCCGCACCGCCGCGCTGCTGGCCGGCCTGCCGAAGTCGGTGCCCGGCTTCGCGCTGGACCGGATGTGCGCGGGCGCGATGACCGCGGTCACCACGACCGCGAGCGGGATCGGCTTCGGCGCGTACGACATCGCCATCGCCGGCGGCGTCGAGCACATGGGCCGCCACCCGATGGGCGAGGGCGTCGACCCGAATCCGCGCATCATCGCCGACAAGCTGGTCGACCCGACGGCGCTCGTGATGGGCCAGACCGCGGAGAACCTGCACGACCGGTTCCCGGCCATCACCAAGCAGCGCACCGACGCCTTCGCCGCGCGCAGCCAGGAGAAGTACGCCGAGGCCGTGAAAACCGGCAAGATCGGCCCCGAGCTGGTCCCGGTCGCCACCCGGTCAAAAGTTCAATCAGCGGAGCGAAGCTCCTCCGCTGAGGGCGGCGGCGGGGGCATGGATGGACTGGGCTGGGGCCTCGCGACCGAGGACGAGCCGCCGCGTCCCGGTACCACCGTCGAGCAGCTCGCCGGGCTGAAGACGCCGTTCCGCCCGCACGGCCGGATCACCGCGGGCAACGCGGCCGGCCTCAACGACGGCGCCACCGCGGCGCTGCTCGCCGACGAGGACACCGCCCGCGAACTCGGCCTGCCGATCGGCATGCGCCTGGTGGGCTACTCCTTCGCCGGTGTCGAGCCGGAGGTCATGGGTATCGGCCCGGTGCCCGCCACCGAGAAGCTGTTCAAGCGCACCGGTCTGTCGATCGACGACATCGGCCTGTTCGAGATCAACGAGGCGTTCGCCGTCCAGGTGCTCGCGTTCCTCGACCACTTCGGCATCGCCGACGACGACCCCCGCGTCAACCAGTGGGGTGGCGCGATCGCCTGCGGTCACCCGCTCGCCTCGTCCGGTGTCCGGCTGATGACGCAGCTCTCGCGTCAGTTCGCCGAGCGCCCCGACGTGCGCTACGGCCTGACCACCATGTGCATCGGTATCGGCATGGGCGGCACTGTGATCTGGGAAAACCCGGCCTTCGAGGGGGCGAAGTAATGACTTTCACCGCTGAGCAGGCGAAAGCCGCCTTCCCCGACGAGGTCGTCACGAACGCGGTCACGCGGCTGGTGAAGGTGCCCGGGCTCGACAAGCCGGTCGCGCTGATCACCCTGGACAACGGCCACGACCACACCCGGCCGAACACCTTCGGCCCGCAGGGCCTGGTGAGCCTCGACGCCGCGATCGACGCCGCCTTCGCCGCGGAACCCGCCGCGATCGCGGTCACCGGCAAGCCGTTCATCTTCGCCGTCGGCGCCGACCTTTCCGGTGTCGAAGCGGTCGCGGATCCGGCGCTGGCGCGGGAGATCGCGCAGACCGGGCACGACGTGTTCCGGCGCCTCACCGAATCCGAGATCCCGACGTTCGGGTTCATCAACGGCGCGGTGATGGGCGGCGGGCTCGAACTCGCGCTCTCCTGCCACTACCGCACGCTTTCGGAGAACACCGCCGCGATCGCGTTCCCCGAGGTCTTCCTCGGCCTGTTCCCCGGCTGGGGCGGCACGCAGCTGCTGCCGAACCTGATCGGGCCGGACGCCGCGGTCACCGTGATCATCGAGAACGCCCTGGCGCAGAACAAGATGCTCAAGGTCGCGCAGGCGGCCGAGCTCGGCATCGTCGACGAGGTCTTCGGTTCGGCCGACTACCTGGAGCAGTCCCTGCTGTGGCTGGCGAAGGTCGTCAACGGCGAGATCACCCCCGCCCGCCGCGAGATCGACCGCGGCGCGGGCTGGGACGCCGCGATCGCCCGCGCCAAGGCCATTGTGGACGGACGAACCAAGGGCGCCTCCCCCGGTGCGACCAAGGCCGTCGAGCTGCTGGAGCTGGCCCGCGAGAACGATCTGGACCGCGGCTACGCGGCCGAGACCGACGGGCTCGCCGAACTGCTGATGGACGACACCCTGCGTGCCGGGCTGTACTCGTTCAACCTGGTCAACAAGCGCGCCAAGCGGCCGGCGGGCGCGCCGGACAAGTCGCTGGCGCGCAAGGTGAACAAGGTCGGCATCGTCGGCGCGGGCCTGATGGCCAGCCAGATGGCGCTGCTGTTCGTCCGTCGTCTCAAGGTGCCGGTGGTGCTCACCGACGTCGACCAGGAACGCGTTGACAAGGGCGTGTCCTATGTGCACGGTGAGATCGACAAGCTACTGGCCAAGAAGCGGGTTTCGCCGGACGGCGCGAACCGGCTGAAGGCGCTCGTCACCGGCTCGCTCGACAAGTCCGCCTTCGCCGACGCCGACTTCGTGATCGAAGCGGTTTTCGAGGAGCTGGGCGTCAAGCAGAAGGTCTTCGCCGACCTGGAGCAGTACGTCTCGCCCGAGGCGATCCTGGCGACGAACACCTCGTCACTGTCGATCACCGCGATGGCGTCGCAGCTCAAACATCCGGAGCGCGTGGTCGGGTTCCACTTCTTCAACCCGGTCGCGGTGATGCCGCTGCTCGAGATCGTCCGCGCGGAGAAGACCGACGACGCCACGCTGGCGACGGCGTTCGCGCTCGGCAAGCAGCTCAAGAAGTCGAGCGTGCTGGTCAAGGACGCGTCCGCGTTCGTGGTCAACCGGCTGCTGCTGCGGTTCCTCGGCGAGGTGCTGGTGACCGTGGACGAGGGCACGCCGTTCGACGTCGCCGACAAGGCGCTCGAGCCGCTGGGCCTGCCGATGACGCCGCTGACGCTGATGCAGCTCGTCGGCCCGGCGATCGCCCTGCACGTCGGGGAGACCCTGCACGAGGCGTTCCCGGACCGGTTCACCGTCAGCGAGAACCTCGACCGGTTCGTCAAGGCGGGCAAGAAGGGCGTCTGGCAGTGGGACGACAAGGGCAACGCCACCGTCGACCCCGAGGTGGCCGAACTCTGGCAGCAGGGCGACGCGCCGTCGACCTCCGAGCAGGTGCGTGACCGCGCGCTGGCGGCGATCGCCGAAGAGATCCGGATCATGCTCGACGAGGGCGTGGTCGCGGAGGCGCAGGACATCGACCTGTGCCTGATCCTCGGCGCGGGCTGGCCGTTCTGGCTCGGCGGCATCACGCCGTACCTGGACCGGGCGGGTGTGTCCGAGAAGGTCAACGGCAAGCCGTTCCTGGCCCCGGGCTTGGCGAGCGTGCCGCTCTCCTGAGGCCGCGACGAAAGGCCACCGTCGGCGATCCCTTGATCGCAGGCGGTGGCCTTTCACGTTTTTCGTGGATTTCATGGCGGAAGACTGCGTTTTCGTGAAACCTTGTCTCCGAGCCGGAAGGTTCGTCTCCCCGGCCATCCCCCGGGGAGACGGGCTGTCAGCGTTCTCCTGAAGGCGGGCAGGGCGGCGGCGTGGTCGTCATCCGAGCGGCGATCCGCGCGGGATCGAGTAGGTCGACCTTCTCCGCCTCGGGGAACCGCTGCCGCAACTCGTTCGCCCACGCTTCGACGTCGGTTCCGGCCACGGGTACGAGAGGGACGGCCGCGGGGAGCACGTCCGGCGTCGCCGGCTCCAGCATTTCCGGCCGGTCCGCGAAGATCTTCTTGAAGCGCTCGGACGCCACTGTCTTGGTTTCGGTGAGCACCCGGCGGGCTTTCGGATCGTCCCGGGGCGCCTGGGCGACGACGGTCATGTCCGCGTCGGTACCGACCACCCACAGCAACCGCCGCGGCGCCTTGGGTGTCCGTTCCGGTTCCTCCACAGGGACGATCATCACACGGCGCGGTTCATTCGCCGTCCGGACACCGCCCGTTCAGCGAGGCTCTTTAGCGTGCCGCCGGTGAACAGCGAAAAACCCGGCGTCGACCGCCGCGGATTCCTCAAGCGCGCCGGCCTCGTGTCCGCGGCGGCCGCGGGCGCCCCGCTCGCCGCCACCGCCCCGGCGGAAGCCCTCGACCTCGGCCTCGATCTCGACATCGATGTCAACCTGCTCTTCGGCCGGGACCGCTACCGGTGGCTGGTGGGCGATCACCACATCCACACGCAGTACTCCTACGACGCGATGTACACAGTGGACGGAATCGCCGACGGCGCCCGCCGTCACGGGGCGGACTGGGCGGTGATCACCGATCACGGCCACGCCGCGCACGAGAAGTCGTCGGTGGAGCGCACGGACGCCGCGATCCGGGCGGCGCAGCGCGAGCACCCCGATCTCCTGCTGTGGCAGGGCATGGAGTGGAACGTGCCGGGCGCCGAGCACGCGACGCTGTTCTTCCAGGCGGGTGCGAACCAGGCCGCGAAACTGCGTGAGTTCGAGCGCGCCTTCGACTGGCGGCTGACCGGGACCGAGCCGGGCACTCCGGACAACGAGGCGCTGGCCGTCGCGGCGATCCGCTGGCTCGCCGCCGAAGAGCGGGCCCGCCGGATCCACGCGCCGGTGGTGGTGATCAACCATCCGCTGCGCAACGGCCGGATCGCCCCGCACGAGCTCCGCGCGCTGCGCGACGCCGCGCCCGGGATCGTCATCGGCATGGAAGGCGCGCCGGGCGCCCAGGCCGACGGCTTTCCGAAACCGCTCGGGAGCGGTGGTGGCGCGCGCGGCGGTTACGGCAACTCTCCCGGTTCGAACTCGTGGCCGGGCTTCCCGGAGTCGGCCTACCGCACCTACGGCGGCTTCGACTGGAGCACCGCGACCGTCGGCGGCCTGTGGGATTCGCTCCTGGCCGAAGGAAAGCCGTGGTGGATCACCAGCAACTCCGACTCGCACTACAACCGCGGCGACACCCACGTCCGGCCCGGCGTCCCGGACGGGTACTACGACGAGCACGGCGCCTACCCGGACCCGATCGACACCGGCGTCCCGCAGACTCTGCCTCCGTACGCGGACTTCGCGCCCGCTGAGTTCAGCCGAACCGTCGTCGGCGTGTCACGCCGAAGCCACGAAGGCGTGTTGGAGGGCCTGCGCGCGGGACGCGTCTGGGTGGTGCACGGCGGGCTCGCGCAGGAACTGGAGTTCGGCGCGTACAGCGGCTGGAGCTCGGCGACGATGGGCGGCAGGCTGCGGGTCCGGCGCGGATCCGACGTCACGGTCGTCGTCTCGGCGAAGCTGGCCGCCCGGCCGAACGGCGGCGGCACGATCCCCCGGCTCGCGCGGCTCGACCTCGTTTCGGGACCGGTGACCGGCCCGGCCGCCGACCGGGACACCCAGACCGCCCCGGGAACGCGGGTCGTGCGGTCCTTCGAACCGCGTTGGGCACCGGGGCGCCGGGTGGCCTTCCGGCACACCTTCCGCAACGTGCGTGAGCCGTTCTTCGTACGCCCGCGCGGCACCGACGGCAAGAAGCACGTGCCCGGCGGGATCGAGCCGAGCGCCGACGTGATCGGGCAGTCGAACCCGTTCGAAGACCTGTGGCTGTACGGGAACCCGATCTTCGTGGACGTGCGGTAAGCACACGGTCCCGCGAACCAGCAGACCCGAGGATGAAGGGGACTTTCCCCTCATGGCATGCCCGGAATATCCCCTTCACCTCGCTGTCCGATTAATGCCTATATGCACGGTTTCTTCTGGGGTCGTGAGTGGCAATGAGGGTTAGAACCCTCATTGCCACTCACGACCTACGCGCGAAGCTACGCGAAATACCCAAAACGGGCACTTCAATCCCAGAAATCGTCCTTTATGGACAGTCCAGAACGCGCCGAAACCCTAGGCGCCCAGCTTGTCCGGGTCCGGCCCCAGCCGCTTCCCCTGCTCCAGCGTCGCGATCGCGGCGCCGTCGTGGGCGTCGAGCGCGAAGTCGAAGACGTCCATGTTCTCCTTGATCCGTTCCGGCGTGACCGACTTCGGGATCACCAGGTGGTTCATCTCGACGTGCCAGCGGAGCACGATCTGCGCCGGAGTCTTGCCGTGCTTCTCCGCGATCGTGGTGATCTTCTCGTCGGCGAGCAGGTCCCCGCCGCGCGCCAGCGGACCCCAGGCCTCGGTGACGATCTCGTGCTTCTCGTGGAAGTCCCGCAGCAACGGCTGCTGCAGCCACGGGTGGCATTCGATCTGGTTCACCGCCGGGACGATCCCGGTCTCTTCGATCAGCCGCTCCAGATGCGGGATCTGGAAGTTCGAGACGCCGATCGCCTTCGCCCGGCCGTCGGAGGCGATCTTTTCCAGCGCCCGCCACGTTTCCACGTACTTGTCCTGCGCGGGCAGCGGCCAGTGGATCAGGTACAGATCGACATACTCGAGACCGAGTTCGCTCAGACTCGTGTCGAAGGCACGCAACGCCGAGTCGTAGCCGTGCTCGGTGTTCCACAGTTTCGTGGTGACGAACAGTTCCTCGCGGGGCAGCCCGCTGGTGCGAACGGCCTCGCCGACTCCGCGTTCGTTGGCGTACAGGGTCGCCGTGTCGATGGCCCGGTAACCCGCCCCGATGGCGGTACGGACCGCGTCCACGACCTCGTCGTCGCCGATCTTGTACACCCCGAACCCGAGTTGCGGGAGGGACGTTCCGTTGTTCAGCCGAATGCTGGGGACCATGCTTGAACCGTAACCCCAGCCGGGGGTCAAGGCAGAGCGGGCAGGTGCACGGTCACCGAAAGACCGCCGCCCACAACGGGTTCCGCGGACACCGTGCCGCCGTGCGCCTGGACCGCGGCCCGCACGATCGAAAGCCCCAGCCCGGCACCGGTGCGGGCGGTCCTGGCGACGCCGGCGCGGCGGAACGGTTCGAACAGTTCGGGGACCGCGGCCGGGTCGAGCAAACCGCCGGACGACCGCACCCGCAGCACTGACCACTGTGGACCCGCCTGCGTGACGACGTCCAGCCAGCCGCCGTCGATGTTGTGCCTTACGGCGTTCTCCAGCAGGTTTCCCGCGATCCGCTCCAGCAGCGCGGGATCGCCGAACGTCGGCGCTCCCTGGGTCGCGAATTCGGTACGGATGCCGCGCTTTTCGGCTTCGGTGCGCACCGCGCGCCACGCGCTCGCGACGATCACCGCCAGATCGACCGGCTCCCTGGCCACCAGTCCCGCGCCGTCGGTGCGCGCGAGCAGCAGCAGCGAACCGACCAGCCGCTCGGCCCGCTCGGTCGCGTCGCGGACCACACCCGCCATCCGGCGTAATTCGGCTTCGTCCGCGTGCTCGTCGGCCAGGGTGACGTCGAGTTCGGTGCGGATGACCGCGAGCGGTGTCCGCAGTTCGTGGCTGGCGTTGGCGACGAAATGCCGTTGCGCGTCGAACGCGGCCTGCAGCCGGTCGAGCATGTCGTCGAAGGTCTCGGCCAGTTCGGCGAGTTCGTCCTTCGTGCGGACCTCACCGATCCGCTCCCCCATCGATTCGATCGACAGGCGCCGCGCGGTACCGGTGATCTCGCGCAGCGGTCGCAGGACCCGCGCGGTGAACGTCCACGCGAGGATCCCCGCCGCCAGCACGACGAAACAGAACGCGACCGCGCCGAAGAGCAGCACCCGGTTCCTGGCGTACGCCCGCAGATGCTCGGTGACCGCGGAAGCGTCGACGTCGACGCCGTCGACCCGCACCGTGGTGCCCGGCGGCAGCTGCGGGACGGCGGAAACCGCGTCGCCGACCAGGTTCCAGGTCAGCCAGAGCAACAGGAGGCTGACCAGTGCCACCAGCCCGGTCGCGAGCAGCGTGACCCGCGCGCGCAGGCTGCGGGCACCGGACAGGTTCACCCGCGTGCGGTCCCCTGCTCCGGCACCCGGTAGCCGGAGCCGACGACGGTCTCGATGATGCCCGGCTCGCCGAGCTTCTTGCGCAGTGTCATCACGGTGACCCGGACGGTGGTGGTGAACGGGTCTGCGTTCTCGTCCCACACGCGTTCGAGCAGTTCTTCGCTGCTGACCACCGAACCGGCGGCCGACAGCAGCACCTCCAGGACGCCGAACTCCTTGCGGGTCAGCTCGACCGGACCGCTCGCGCGGCGGACGGTCCGCCTCGCCGGGTCCAGTTCGACGTCGCCCGAAGTCAGCAGCGGCGGCGCGGCCGGGGTCGCGCGGCGGCCGAGCGCCCGCACGCGCGCGACGAGTTCGGGGAAGGCGAACGGCTTGGCGAGATAGTCGTCGGCGCCGAGGGAAAGCCCGTCGACGCGGTCCGAAACGGAACTGCTCGCGGTGAGCATCAGGACACGGGTCAGCTCGCCGGACGCGACGATCTCGCGGCACAGGTCGTCACCGGACATCCCGGGCAGGTCGCGGTCGAGCAGCACGACGTCGTACCGGGTGACGGCGGCCTTCTCGTGCCCGTCGTCCCCGGTGAGCGCGATGTCCACCGCCATGCCCTCGCGCCGCAGGCCGCGTGCGATCGCGTCGGCGAGGGGTTCTTCGTCTTCGACTACCAGAATTCGCACGACCCTACGTTGCCACACATTCCTGAGAGTGACCTTATTGGACTCGTGAGTGGTAAGGACGGTTCTAACCGTCCTTACCACTCACGAACCCCATGACCACCCGCCCCCTTCACATCCACCTCAGCGCGAACCACAGCCGCATCCGGATCTCCGGATCCGCCAGGTCCACCCCCAGCGCCCGTTCGATCTGACCGATCCGGTGCCGGACGCTGTTGCGGTGCACGCCGAGTTCGGCGGCCGTCCGGTCCCAGCCGCCGTGGTGCGCGAGCCAGCTTCGCAGCGTCCCGACCAGTTCGCGGCCCCCCTTCCGGTCGAGTTCGCGCAGCGGCGCCAGCGTCTGGGCGGCGAACCCGGCCGCGGCGCCCGGATCGATCAGGGCGTCCAGCCCCGCAGTACCTTCCGCCACGATGGGCCGTTCCAGCGCGGCTGCCCGCGTCAGCAGTAACTCGATTTCGCCCGCCGCTTCGGGAAGCCGTCCGGGCGGGACGGGCGAGCCCACGACCGCGAGCCAGCCGTCGGCGCGGAGCCGGTCGAGGTCGCCGATTTCAGGCGCCTCGCGGACGATCGCGGTGAACCGCGGCCCCGGCCGCAACCGGACGAGCGGGGTGTCGAGCCGGGCGCGCAGCCAGTCGTAGCGGGCGGCGACCTCGTTCGGCCCGCGGCGGTAAGCGATCCCCGCGACCAGACGGCGTTCGTCCCCGCCGATCACGTCGGTCTCGCCCAGCAGCAACGCCGTGGCGGTGGCGCCCAGACCGGCCGCGTCCGAACCCGCGCGGCCCACCAGCCCGAGCAGCGCCGCCCCGACCGACAGGATCGAGCGGTCCGCCCCGTCGAACCGCGCGACGCGGCCGACCACGACCAGATGCGACGCCGTCGCCTGCGGGTACACCGGCTGCGCGACGACGTGGGTGCCGTCGGCCAGTTCCGTGGTCGCGCTGCGGATCCCCCGGCCCGTCCGGAGCGTGGCGAGGAGCTCCCGGACTTCCGCGGGCAGCGGCGACGGTGCCCCGTGGTCCGCGGCCAGGACGTCGCCGACGCCGACCAGCGCCACCCAGGCCCCGAGCCGTCCGGCCAGCGCGCCGGCCAGTTCACCGAGTCCGTCACCGGCCGCCCTGGTCAGCGCCTCGCGCGCGACCGCGATCCGCCGCTGTTCCCGCTGCCCCGCCTCCGCCAGCGCGACCGACACCGCCCGGCTGATCGCGAGGAACGGTGTCCGCGGCTGGACGACCAGCAGCGGGAGCCCGTGCCGGGCACACGCCGTCCGCAGTGGCGGCGGCAGCGTCTCGTAGGCGCCCGGAGTGAGCCCGAACCCCAGCGCGGAGATCCCGCTTTCGGCGAGCCGCCGGACGTAGCGGTCGATCTCGGCCGGTTCCACCGGCAGGTTCACCCCGGCGGTGAGCAGGAGTTCCGCCCCGAGCAGGTACGGCGCGGGATCCAGCAGCTCGCTGACGTGCGCCCAGCGCACCGGGGCGTCGAGCGCACCCGGCCGCAGGGTCTCCAAGACCGGGTCGACCGCCAGTTCCGGGTTGCCGACCACGGCCCGTAACGGGACATTCACATCCGAGTCGAACGGATCGCGGCCTTGGGTCATTTCATCCTCGCTCACACCGGAGTTCGGATGGATCATCCCATGTCGTTCAAGCCGCTAACGAACCTACGGTGACCCGAACGAAGCGAACAGCCCCAAGTCAAGGAGGACACCGTGGCCGGTGACTACGCGGTGATCGCGCTCTACATAGCGGGCATGATCGGGGTCGGCTGGTTCGGGCTGCGGCTCGCCAAGACCAAATCCGACTACCTCGTCGCGGGCCGCCGTCTCGGCTGGTTCATGTACTCGGGCACGATGTCCGCGGTCGTCCTCGGCGGCGCTTCGACGGTCGGCGGGGTGAAGCTCGGCTACACCTACGGCATCTCCGGCGCCTGGCTCGTGATCGCGATCGGCGTCGGCATCCTGGTCCTCCACACCCTGTTCGCGCGGCGGCTGGTGAAACTGCGGGTCTACACCGTCGGCGAAATGCTCGACCTGCGCTACGGCGGCTCCACCAGCACCATCTCCGGTGTCGTCATGTGGGGCTACACGCTGATGCTGACCGTCACCTCGACGCTGGCGTTCGCCACCATCTTCAAGGTCCTCTTCAACGTGCCGAGCTGGGCGGGTATCGCCATCGGCGGCTCGATCGTGGTGCTCTACTCGGTGCTGGGCGGCATGTGGTCGATCACGCTGACCGACATCGTCCAGTTCGTCATCAAGACCATCGGCATCCTGCTGATCCTGCTGCCGGTCTCGATCGTCTCGGCGGGCGGTTTCGACGGGATGGCCGCGCGGCTGGACGAGAGCTACTTCGAACTGACCGCCATCGGCGGCGACACGATCTTCACCTACTTCCTCATCTACAGCTTCGGGCTGCTGATCGGACAGGACATCTGGCAGCGCGTGTTCACCGCGCGGACGCCGGGCATCGCGACCGGCGGCGGCGTCATCTCCGGCGTCTACTGCCTGGTCTACGGTCTCGCCGGCGCGCTGATCGGCACCGCGGCCAAGACGCTGTACCCGAACCTCACCAGCGCGCAGGACGCGTTCGCGACCATCGTCGAGGACCAGCTGCCCGCCGGGGTCCGCGGGCTGGTGCTCGCCGCGGCGCTCTCGGCGATGATGTCGACCGCGAGCGGCGCGCTCATCGCGTGCTCGACGGTCAGCACCTCGGACCTGCTTTCCAAACTGGGCCTCAAAAAGGCCGTCAACGAGGTCACCAGGAACCGGGTCACCACCCTGGTCCTCGGCATCGCCGCGATCGGCATCGCGATGATCGTGGACGACGTCGTCAACGCGCTGACCATCGCCTACGACATCCTCGTCGGCGGCCTGCTGGTCGCGATCATCGGCGGACTGGCCTGGAAACGCGGTACCCGTCAGGGCGCGCTCGCGTCGATGGTCGTCGGCACCGTCGTCGTCATCACGTTCATGTTCGTCGACGGCGTCGAGGCCAACAGCCCGATCTACTGGGGCCTCGGGTCCAGCCTCGCGGTGTACCTGCTGGTCAGCTTCCTCACCCCGCGTACCTCGGACGAGATCCTCACCGTGTGGACCCGCCGCCTGAACGGCAGCGCGGCCGCCGAAGAAGAAGAGGCGGAACTCGCCGCTTCGCAGTCCTGAAAACCATTCGAAGGAGACACAGTGCCTGAGCAGACCCCGATCGGACCCGTCGACTCTTCGAGGGTGCCCCGGTTCGCCGGTTTCGCGACCTTCGCGAGGCTGCCGCGGATCGATCAGGTCGAGCATGCCGACGTCGCCGTCGTCGGGGTGCCGTTCGACGCCGGGGTGTCCTACCGTCCCGGCGCGCGGTTCGGCCCCGCGGCGCTCCGTGAGGCCAGCCGGCTCCTTCGCCCGTACCACCCGGAACTCGACGTTTCCCCGTTCGCCGCGACCCAGGTGGTCGACGCCGGCGACATCGCGCTCAACCCGTTCGACATCGGCGAGGCGATCGAGACGCTGCAGAGCGAGGCCGAGGCGCTGACCGCGGACGGGACGCGGCTGGTGACCGTCGGCGGCGACCACACGATCGCGCTGCCGCTGCTGCGGGCGGCGGCGAAGAAGCACGGACCGGTGGCGCTGCTGCACTTCGACGCGCACCTCGACACCTGGGACACCTACTTCGGCGAGCCGTACACCCACGGCACCCCGTTCCGGCGGGCGTCCGAGGAAGGCCTCCTCGACACCGAAGCGCTGTCCCACGTCGGCACGCGCGGCCCGCTGTACGGCAAGCGGGATCTGGAAGAGGACCGCCGCCTCGGATTCGGCATCGTCACCTCCGGCGACGTCATGCGCCGCGGGGTCGCCGAGACCGTCGACGCGCTGCGCCAGCGCATCGGTGGCCGCCCGCTCTACATCTCGGTCGACATCGACGTGCTCGACCCGGCGCACGCGCCGGGCACCGGGACCCCCGAAGCGGGCGGCATGACCAGCCGCGAACTGCTGGAGATCCTGCGCGGGCTACGGGACTGCAACCTCATCGGAGCCGATGTGGTGGAGCTGGCCCCGGCTTACGATCATGCCGAGATCACCGCCATCGCGGCTTCCCACGTCGCCTACGACCTGGTGAGCCTGCTCAGTTTGGGGAAGGGCGCATGACCAGCACTGAACGGATAGGCGGCGACGTAGTCGTCGAAATCCTGCACGCGCTCGGCGCGGACACCGTCTTCGGCCTGCCGGGCCAGCACGCGCTCGGGCTGTTCGAAGCGTTGCGGCGCACCGAGGACCTGCGCGTCATCAGCTCACGGGTGGAGAACAACCTGGCGTTCGCGGCCGACGGGTACGCCCGTGCCCGGCTCGCGGCGGATCCCGAAGGCCCGGTCCCGGTGACCCCGATGATCGTGTCGACCGGCCCCGGCGCGTTGCTGACTTTGGCTTCCCTGCAGGAATCCCGCGCGGCGTCGGTCCCGGTGCTCGGGATCTCCAGCCAGATCCCGGTGGCCGGGCTCGGCGGCGGGCGGCACGGGTATCTGCACGAACTGCCCGACCAGCAGGCCAGTTTCCGCGACGTGGTGAAGTCGGTGCACGTGGTGCGCACCGTCAGCCAGATCCCGACGGCGTTGCGCGAAGCATGGGAATCGGCGGCGACCGCGCCGTACGGCCCGGTGTGGGTCGAGATCCCGCAGGATATCCTGCTGGCACCGGCGGACCTGCCGCGGATCACGTCGGTGACGGCACGGCCCGCACCGCTCGAACCGTTGCCGGAGCTCGTCACCGAAGCCGCGAATCTCCTTGGCGCGGCGAAGAATCCGGTGATCCTCGCCGGTGGCGGCGCCCTGCGCTCGGGCGCGCAGGCCGAGCTGAAGGCGCTCGCCGAGGCACTGCGCGCGCCGGTGCTGTCGACGTTCGGCGGCAAGGGCGTCTTCGGCTGGGACCATGAACTGTCCGGCCAGTCGTGGCTCGAAGACTGGCACAGCACGGAGTTCCTCTCGGCCGCGGATGTGCTGCTGGTACTGGGTTCCGGGCTCGGCGAGCTGTCCAGCAATTACCGCGAATTCGCCCCGCGCGGCCGGGTGATCCAGATCGAGGCCGATCTCGGGAAGCTGGAGTCGAACTACCCGGCGCTGGGCGTCCACGCCGACGTCCGCCTCGCCCTGCAAGGACTTCTGGAGCAGGTGCCCTTCCGCCAGAGTGACGGCGTCGCCGAGAAGGCGGTCGCGGATCTGCTGGCCAAGGTGCGCGAACGCCTCGACGGCCAGCCCCTCGAAACCGAGCGCAAGCTGATCGACGACATCCGTGCCGCGGTCCCCGAAGGCACACAGACGTTCTGGGACATGACGATCGCGGCCTACTGGGCCTGGTCGGCGTGGAATCCCGAGGGCGCGCCGATCCACACCGCGCAGGGCGCGGGCGGGCTCGGCTACGGCCTGCCCGGCGCGCTCGGCGGCGCGGCGGCGACCGGCGGCCCGGCGCTCGCGGTCTCCGGTGACGGTGGCGCGATGTACGGCGTCGCGGAACTGGCCACGGCGGTCCAGCACGGGTTGGCCGTCACGTGGCTCGTCATCGACGACGGCGGCTACGGCATCCTGCGCGAGTACCTGACCGGCGCGTTCGGCCAGTCCACGGCCACCGAGCTCGCGCGGCCCGATTTCGCCGCGCTGGCACAGTCCTTCGGCGTCCCGGCCACTGTGTCCTCTTTGGACACCATCGGGAAGGACCTGGCCGACGCGCTGGGCACGCCCGGTCCGTCGATGGTCGTCCTCCCCGCCCTCCTGAAGATGTTCGAGCCGACCCACCTGGAGAAGAAATGACTCAGGTCCTGAATTTCGTCGACGGCGCCGAGGTACCGGCTTCGGGCTCGCGGACGCTCGACCTGGTCGACCCCGCCACCGGCGAGGTCTTCGGCACCAGCGTCCTCTCCGAACAGTCCGATGTGGACGCCGCGCTGGCCGCCGCGGAACGGGCGTTCAAGGTGTGGCGCAAGAGCACCCCCGCTCAGCGCCAGCTCGCACTGCTGAAGATCGCCGACGCGGTGGAGGCCCGCGCCGAGGAGTTCGCCGACCTCGAAATCCGCGAGACCGGCAAGATCCGGTCCGTCGTGCTGGACGAGGAGATTCCGGAGTGCGTCAGCGCGCTGCGGTTCTTCGCGGGTGCGGCGCGGCAGCTCGAAGGCACCGCGTCCGGTGAGTACCTGCCAGGGCACACGTCCGCGATCCGTCGCGAGCCGGTCGGCGTCTGCGCGCAGATCGCGCCCTGGAACTACCCGCTGATGATGGGTGTCTGGAAGATCGCCCCGGCGCTGGCCGCGGGCAACACCGTCGTGCTGAAGCCCGCGGAGACCACGCCGTCGACGGCCGTGCTGCTGGCGAAGGTCGCGGCGGAGTTCCTGCCGCAGGGCGCTTTCAACGTGCTGTGCGGCGACCGCGACACCGGCCGCGCACTGGTGAAGCATCCGATCACCGAGCTCGTGTCGATCACCGGGTCGACCCGCGCCGGTATCGACGTCGCGACCGTCGCGGCGGCCGACCTCAAGCGCACGCACCTCGAACTCGGCGGCAACGCGCCGCTATTGGTCTTCGGCGACGTGAACCTCGCCGAAGCGGCCGAGGGCATCGTCGGCGCGGCGTTCTACAACGCCGGGCAGGACTGCACGGCGGGCAGCCGGGTGCTGGTGGACGCGGCGATCCACGACGAGTTCGTCGCGGAGCTGACCAAGGCCGCCGCCGCGCAGACGCCCGGTGAGGAGTTCGGCCCGCTCAACAGCGAGGCGCAGTTCGGGCGGGTCCGCGGGCTCGTCGAGCGGCTGCCGTCGCACGCTCGCGTGGAGACCGGCGGAGTGCCCGCCGGCGACCGCGGTTTCTTCTTCTCCCCCACCGTGATCTCGGGCCTGAAACAGGACGACGAGATCGTGCGGGAGGAGATCTTCGGCCCCGTGATCACCGTCCAGTCCTTTGTGGACGAGGACGAGGCGGTGCGCCTGGCCAACGGCGTCCCGTACGGGCTTGCGTCGTCGATCTGGACCAACGACCTGGCACGCGCGACCCGCGTTTCGGGCGAACTCGACTTCGGCTGCGTCTGGGTCAACACCCACGGGCCGCTGGTCTCGGAAATGCCCCATGGCGGCTTCGGGCACTCGGGCCACGGGAAGGACCTCTCGTCCTACTCCTTCGCCGAGTACACCCGCGTCAAGCACGTCATGACCCGCTTCGCCTGACCGCGTTTCGTCCTCTGAATGCGGTAGTTGCGTGTGCAAGGACCGCATTCAGAGGACGAAACGCGTATTTGGAGGTCCCCATGGGTGACAAGGTCACCGAAGTCGAGCAGCATGGCATCGCGCCGATCCCGACGGAGGAACAGACGTCGCGTCCGCGCGACCTGTTCCGGATGGCGTTCGGCGGTGCGAACACCTTCGCCACCATCATCCTCGGGACCCTCCCGATCGCCTTCGGCCTGAGCTTCTGGGCGGCGGTGGCGGCCACCGTCGCGGGCGTGGTCGTCGGCGCGCTCGTGCTCTCGCCGATGTCGTTGTTCGGCCCGCTCACCCGGACCAACAACGCCGTCTCCTCCGGCGCGCACTTCGGCGTCGTCGGCCGCTGTGTCGGCTCCTTCCTCTCCCTGCTGACGGCGATCACGTTCTTCGCCATCTCGGTCTGGGTGAGCGGCGACGCCGTCGCCGGTGCGGCACAACGGCTTTTCGGCTTCGACGGCGGCGAAGTGCTTCGCGGTGTCGCGTACGGCGTCATCGCGATCGCCACGCTGGTGGTGTGCATCTACGGCTACCGGTTCATGCTGCTGGTGAACCGGGTCGCCGTGGTGCTGGGCACGGCGATCATGCTGCTCGGGATCGTGGCCTACGGCGGCACGTTCGACCCCGGGTTCGCCGGCACCGGCACCTACGCGCTCGGGGACTTCTGGCCGACCTGGATCCTCGCCGCGCTCACCACGATGGCGAACCCGATCTCGTTCGGCGCCTTCCTCGGCGACTGGACGCGCTACATCCCCGCGCGCCACAGCCGCCGTTCCCTGCTGGCCGCGCCGTTCCTGGCTCAGGTGGCGACCCTGCTGCCGTTCGGGTTCGGCATCGCCACCGCGACCCTCGTCGCCGATCCGGCCGACTACATCACCGGCCTGACCGCGATCTCCCCGCTCTGGTACGCGATCCCGCTGATCGTGGTCGCGCTGATCGGCGGCCTGTCCACCGGCACGACGTCGCTCTACGGGACCGGGCTGGACTTCAGCTCGATCTTCGTGAAGCTGAGCCGGGTACAGGCGACGCTGCTGATCGGCTCGCTCAGTGTGGTGTTCATCTTCGTCGGCAATTTCGTGCTGGACATGGTCTCCAGCATCAACGCCTTCGCCACGCTGATCGTGCTGTGCACGTCGCCGTGGATGGTGATCATGATGATCGGTTTCGTGCTGCGGCGCGGGTTCTACGACCCGGACGATCTCCAGGTGTTCAACCAGGGCCGCAAGGGCGGCCGCTACTGGTTCACCCGCGGGGTGAACTGGCGCGCGATGGCCGCGTGGATCCCGGCGACGACGCTGGGCCTGCTGACCGCCAACACCCCGATGATCGCCGGGCCGTTCAAGGACATCGCGGGCGGCGTCGACATCAGCATGGTGGTGACGCTGTGCACGGCGGCGATCGCGTACCCCGTGCTGGTGAAGATCTTCCCCGAACCGCGGGAGGTCTACTCGTACGCGGAGCCCGTCGCGGAACCGGCCGTCGCGGTCTAGGACGGGTCGCCCGAACCGCCAGGTAGGCACGTCGGGCGAGGGCACGCGCCCTCGTTTTTTCGGCCGGAGGCCTCGGATTTGCGGAGGCGGGCCGGAGGTTCGGCTACGCAAATCCGAAAGCGCGCTTTGAATGGCACCGTCTAAGCGAAGCGGCGCAGCGCCCCGAGGAACAGCGCGTCGAAGGCACGGTCCGGGAGCACCCGGCGCACGAACAGGATCGGCTTCGCCCCGAATCCGGCGGCGTAGCGGGTCTTCGGGCGCCGGGCCCGGACGGCCTTCAGGATGACGTCGGCGATCACCTTGGGGTGGGAACCGCGCGCGGCCTGATCGAAGAACTTCGCCAGCGCCTTGGCCTGTGGCGCGTACGCGGTGTCGCCCGAGGTCTTCATCAGGTTCTCGATGGCGATGCCGCCCCATTCGGTTTTGATGGCGCCGGGTTCGACCACCACGACGTCGATGCCGAACGGCTTCAGTTCCAGCCGCAGTGAGTCGCTGAGACCTTCGACCGCGAACTTGGTCGAGTGGTACCAGCCGCCGAGCGGTTCGTAGATCTTGCCGCCGATCGACGAGACGTTCACGATCTTGCCGGACCCCTGGGCACGCATATGCGGCGTGGCCAGCTGGACGAGCCGCGCGAGCCCGAACAGGTTGACCTCGAACTGGTACTTCCCTTCCGAGAGCGGGACATCCTCGAAGGCGCCGTAGGAGCCGTAGCCCGCGTTGTTGACCAAGACGTCGATGCGGCCGGACTCCTCGATGATCCGCTCGATCCCCGCGACCATCGACGCGTCGTCGGTGACGTCCATTTCGAGGATCTTGATACCGCGTTCGGCCAGCCCCGCCATCCGCTCGACGCGCCTCGCGGCGCCGTAGACCGTGTAGCCCGCTTCGTGCAGTGCGAGCGCCGTGGCTTCGCCGATGCCCGCGGAAGCGCCCGTGACCAGTGCGACCTTCATATCCCTCTCCTAACTAACCGGTTGGTTGCCAACTCAGGCTGCCACGAGTCCGGGCTAGCTGTCAACCAACCAGTTAGTTAGAGTGGGTCACATGGTCAGGGACAAGGAAGCGACCAAGCGGAAACTGCTGGACGCGGCGACGACGGAGTTCGCAACGTACGGCATCGCCGGTGCCAGGGTGGATCGCATCGCGAAGAACGCGGGCGCGAACAAGGCGCTGATCTACGCCTACTTCTGCAGCAAGGAAGAGCTTTTCGAGAAGGTCGTGCAGGAGCAGGTGGACCTCGCCATCCGGACCCTCACGATCACCCCCGAGGACCTGCCCGGCTACGCGGGAAAGCTGTTCGACCGCTACCTCGAACGTCCCCAGCTCCTCCGGCTCATGGGCTGGCTTCGCCTGGAGAACGGCTTCGACGCGATGCCGGAAGCCGAGGTCAGGGCGCACGCGGACAAGGTCGCCGCGATCCGGGAGGCGCAACGTTCGGGCACCGTGCCGGACCACTTCGACGCCGAGGAACTACTGAGCCTCGTCGTGCACCTGTCGATCCTCGGGTTCTCCTCCCCCACCGCGACCCGCGACCTCGTCGTCCGCGCGGTCAGCCGGATCGTGGGAACCTGAGCCGCTTTTCGCGCGACCACTGGGTATGCAGCGCCGAACTTTCCTGCGTGCTTCAGCCTTGTCCGCCGGTCTGGTGGGCGTTACCGCCCCCGACGCGTCCGCCGCTGCCCCGTTACGGGTGCAGATCCTGCTGTTCGACGGCGTGGAGGAACAGGATTTCATCGCGCCCGTCGAAGTTCTGGGCCTGGCTGGGAAGCTCACCGGTGGCGCTGTCGTCACCTCGCTCGTGAGCGCGGGACGGCCCGGATCCGCGAAATGCACCTATGGCACTGTCGTCGAGGTGCCGCGCGGATGGTCGCCTGGTGAGGCCGACGTCCTCGTGGTGCCCGGCGGCGGCTACACCGACCGGAACGGGCCTGGAGTGCACCGGCTCAACGCCGATCAGGGCTTCCTGCGGCGCCTCACCGCGTCGCGGGCGCTACCCGTCGGGATCTGTACCGGCACGATGGTGCTTTCCGCCGCCGGCCTGACGAAGGGCCGCAACGCGACGACACACAACGGCGCGAAGGCGGACCTGGCCGCGTGAGTGAGGGTGTGTGGAAATAGGGACGTTGAGTGTCCCTGTTTCCACACACCCCTCCAGATCTGGTCGTCACCAGGACCGTCTCGCTGCACTGTGTGGATTTTTGGTCATCTAACGACCCAAAATCCACACGGTCATCGGCCGTACCCGCGAAACGACCCGAATCACTCACGAGCCCGGTCGCCACCCCGTGCTCGCGCGATGACGCGGCTCACGGTCGCCTGGTTCACCAGGGCGTACTTGGCGATCTCACGCTGGGGCATCCCTGCAACGAAAAGCTCGCACATCAAGTCATTTCGCTGACGTGTCCGAGTTGCGATCTCATCCGCCGCCAGCTGAAGCCGTCGAATCGTGTCCTTCATTCGAACATGATGCATCAAGCATCAACAGGCACTGGCCTGACACGCGTGCCATGAAAGGTCCTTTCCTTGCAAATTTTGCAAGGAAAGGACCTTTCATAGCGCTTGTCAGCGGCGAGTGTCCTCCGGCGCCGGCGTCCGGCTCGCCAGCTTCGCCGACCACTCGGTCACCCGCCGCGCCACATCCTGCGCGGTGAGCCCGACGCGGGCCAGCACCTCCTCACGCGAACCGTGGTCATGGAACACCTGCGGCACCGCGAGATCGCGCAGCGGCACATCGCATTCGGCGTCGCGGAACAGCGCGGCCAGCGCGGAGCCGAAGCCACCGTGCCGCCCGCTGTCCTCGACGGTCACGACGAGCTTGTGCTGCTCGGCCAGCGCCACCAGTTCGGCCGGGGCCGGGACGACCCAACGCGGGTCCACCACGGTCACGCCGATGCCCTGGTCGGCCAGCCGGTCCGCGGCGGCGAGCCCGAGCATCGCGAACGCGCCCACCGCGACGAGCAGGACGTCCGCTTCACCGGCGGGCTTGCGCAGCACGTCCACGGTGCCGACGCGCTCGACGGCGGGCACCGAGTCGATCACGCCGCCCTTGGAGAACCGCAGCGCCGTCGGCCCGTCCTCGACCGCGACGGCCTCCCGCAGTTCCTCGCGCAGCGTTCCGGCGTCACGCGGCGCGGCGACCCGCATCCCGGGCACCATGCCCAGCAGCGAAAGGTCCCACATGCCGTGGTGGCTGGGGCCGTCCGGACCGGTGATGCCCGCGCGGTCCAGCACCAGCGTCACCGGCTGGCGGTGCAGCGCGACGTCCATCAGGACCTGGTCGAACGCCCGGTTCAGGAAGGTCGAGTACACGGCGACCACGGGGTGCTTGCCACCCATCGCGAGACCGGCGGCCGAGGTCACCGCGTGCTGCTCGGCGATCCCGACGTCGTACCAGCGGTCGGGGTACGCCTCGGCGAACTTGTGCAGCCCGGTCGAGCGCAGCATGGCCGCGGTGATCGCGACGACGTCTTCACGGTCGGCGCCGATCTTCACCAGTTCGTCGGCGAAGACCCCGGTCCAGCTCGGGCCCTTGACCGGCGGCAGGCCGGTTTCCGGGTCGATCGGATCGGTCTGGTGCATCTGGTCGGCCTGGTTGGTCACGGCGGGCTCGTAGCCGTGCCCCTTCTCGGTGACCACGTGGACGATGACCGCGCCGCCGAAGTCGCGGGCGCTCTGGAACGCCTTCTCCAGCGCGACGAGGTCGTGCCCGTCGACCGGGCCGAGGTACTTGAGGCCGAGGTCGGAGAACATCATCTGCGGGCTCAGCGCGTCCTTCAGTCCCGCCTTCGCCGCGTGCAGCGCCGCGTAGATCGGCTTGCCGACGACGGGCGTATGCCGCAGCAGTTCCTTGCCGCGGTCCAGGACGCGCTCGTAGCCCGGCTTGAGCCGCAGCGACGCGAGGTGGTCCGCGACGCCGCCGATGGTCGGCGAGTACGAGCGGCCGTTGTCGTTGATGACGATGACGACCGGGCGGCGCGGGTTCGCGGCGATGTTGTTGAGCGCCTCCCAGCACATGCCGCCGGTCAGCGCGCCGTCGCCGACGACGGCGATCGCGTGCCTGCCGCCCCCGCCGAGTTCGAACGCCTTCGCCAGACCGTCCACATAGGACAACGCGGTCGACGCGTGGCTGTTCTCGACGAGGTCGTGCTCGCTCTCGCAGCGCGCCGGGTAGCCGGTGAGGCCGCCGAGCTGGCGCAGCTTGCCGAAGCCGTCATGACGACCGGTGACGATCTTGTGCACGTACGCCTGATGACCGACGTCCCACACGATGGCGTCGTCCGGCGAGTCGAAGACCCGGTGCAGCGCCATGGTCAGCTCGACCACACCCAGGTTCGGGCCGAGGTGACCACCGGCGAGCCGCACCTTTTCGACGAGGAAGTCCCGGATCTCCGCGGCCAGCTCACCGAGCTGATCCTGGTTCATCCGCTTCAAGTCGGCCGGTCCGTGCACGGACTCGAGCAACGTCACTCTCCCACCTCGCCTGGTTCCTCTTCCGCCGTTCCGACCAGTCTACGGAGGGCGCCTGAGAGTCTTCCGTCCGCCGCGTCACGGGTCACATGTCAGAAAATCACCACTCGACACCCGACGGTGTGAACATGGTCTCTTTTGCCAAGTAGCGGTCACGTCGGGTGGCCGCGATAATCGCTGATCGACGGTTGAGCAGGAGCCGGTTCGGAGGGCTTGATGGCGGACTTTTTCATCGGTGGCGAGTGGGTCGACGCGGTCGGCGGTGGTCGCCGGGAAATCCGCTGCCCCGCGGACGGGTCGCTGGTCGCGGAAGTCGCCGAAGGCACCCGTGAAGACACCGAAGCGGCCATCGCCGCCGCGAGGAAGGCGTTCGACACCGGCCCGTGGCCGCAGACGCCCGCCCCACAGCGCGGTGACCTGCTGTTGAAGGCCGCCGACCTGCTCGACCGGGACGCCGCGGCCTTCGCCCGCGCCGAATCGCTCGACACCGGGAAACGGCTGGTCGAGAGCGAATACGACATGGCCGACATCGCCGCGTGCCTGCGCTACTTCGGCAAGCTCGCCGCGAACGACGCGGGCCGCGTTGTCGACACCGGCAACCCCGACGCGTTCAGCCGGATCGTGCACGAGCCGGTCGGCGTCTGCGGGCTGATCACGCCGTGGAACTACCCGCTCCTGCAGACCATCTGGAAGGTCGCCCCCGCGCTCGCGGCGGGCAACACGTTCGTCCTCAAGCCCAGCGAGCTGACCCCGCACACCTCGATCATGCTGATGAAGCTGCTGACCGAGGCCGGACTCCCCGGCGGCGTCGCGAACCTGGTGCTCGGCGCCGGCGCGCAGGCCGGGGCACCGCTGTCCGAGCATCCGGACGTCGACCTCGTGTCGTTCACCGGCGGCCTCGCGACCGGCAAGATCATCGCCGCCTCCGCGGCCGCGACCGTCAAGAAGGTCGCGCTGGAGCTGGGCGGCAAGAACCCGAACGTCGTGTTCGCCGACTCGGACTTCGAGACCGCCGTCGATTACGCGCTGACCGCGGTGTTCCTGCACTCCGGGCAGGTCTGCTCGGCGGGCGCGCGGCTGATCGTCCAAGAGGAATGGCATGACCGGTTCGTCGACGAACTCGTCCGCCGCGCCGAACTGATCCGACTGGGTGGACCTTTCGACCCGAAGGCTGAAACCGGTCCGCTGATCTCGGCCGCCCATCTGGAAAAGATCGAACGCTACGTCGCCGCGGCACTGGAAGAGGGCGCCGTCCTGCGCACCGGCGGCAAACGCCCCGACGATCGCAAGCTCGCGAAGGGGCATTACTACCTGCCGACCATCCTCGACAACGTGAAGCAGGGCAGCAGCGCCGTCGTCGACGAATCGTTCGGCCCGGTGCTCACCGTCGAGACCTTCACCGACGAGGACGACGCCGTCCGCATCGCCAACGACACCCACTACGGCCTCGCCGGCGCGGTGTTCACCTCGGACGCCTCCCGCGCGCAGCGGGTCGCGAACCGGCTGCGGCACGGCACGATCTGGATCAACGACTTCCACCCCTATCTGCCGCAGGCGGAGTGGGGCGGCTACAAGCAGTCCGGTTTCGGGCGCGAACTCGGCCCGACCGGACTCGCCGAGTACACGGAGGCGAAGCACATCTATCAGAACCTCCGGCCTGCTCCACAGCGCTGGTTCTCCGGGGAGCCCGCGTCCAACTAAAGAGGGGAAAATTGCCGATGAGCACTCCTTCCGATGACGGCCTGGCCGGTTTCGGCTACAAACAGGAACTCGAAAGAACCCTCGGCAACTTCCACACCTTCGCCGCCGGGATCAGCTACATCTCGATCCTGACGGGCACCTTCCAGCTGTTCTACTTCGGTTTCAGTTTCGGCGGCCCCGCGTACTGGTGGTCGTGGCCGATGGTGTTCGTCGGCCAGCTGATGGTCGCGCTGTCGTTCGCCGAACTGGCCGCGCACTATCCGGTCGCCGGCTCGATCTACAACTGGTCGAAACGGCTCGGCAGCCCGCACGTCGCGTGGCTGGCCGGGTGGATGATGCTGACCGCGTCGATCGTCACCATCGCCGCGGTCGCGCTGGCCTATCAGATCACGCTCCCCCAGATCTCGTCGTTCTTCTCGTTCTCCGGCGACAGCGCGGTGAACGCGGTCATCCTCGGCACGGTCCTGATCCTGTTCACCACGCTGGTGAACGCATGGGGCGTCAAGCTGATGGCGCGGATCAACAGCGCCGGCGTGTTCATCGAACTGGTCGCCGCGGTCCTGCTGATCGTGGCGCTCGCGGTGAACATCACGCGGGGCCCCGAGGTCGTCATGCAGACCAACAACACCGGCGCCGACCAGCCGTGGGGCTACTTCGGCGCCTTCCTGGTCGCCTCGCTCGCGTCGACCTACGTCATGTACGGCTTCGACACCGCCAGCTCGCTCGGCGAGGAAAGCCACGACCCGCGCAAGAACGCGCCCAAGGCGATCCTGCGCGCGCTGATCGCGTCGTTCGTCATCGGCGGGCTCATCCTGATCCTCGCGCTGATGGCCGTCGGCGACATCAACAACCCGGAGATCGCCACCGGCGGCCTTCAGTTCATCGTGCTCGACGTGCTGGGCAGCACCATCGGCACGATCTTCCTGCTGGCGGTGGTCATCGCGATCACCGTGTGCAACCTGGCCGTGCAGTCGGCGTCGATCCGGATGATGTTCGCGATGGGCCGCGACAACAACCTGCCCGCCGGGAAGCATCTGGCGCGGGTGTCGCCGAAGACGAAGACGCCGGTGATCCCCGCGATCGTCTCCGGGGTCATCGCGGTCTTCATCCTGGTGGTGAACGTCGGCCAGCCGCAGATCTTCACGGTGATCACCAGTATCGGCATCATCATGATCTACCTGGCGTACCTGCTGGTCACCGTTCCGATGCTGGTCAAACGCCTGCGCGGGCAGTGGCCGCCGCCGAAGGTGGCGGGCGCCAAGTACTTCTCGCTCGGCAAACTGGGGCTGCCGGTCAACATCCTCGGTGTGCTGTGGGGCGGCGCGATCGTGGTGAACCTGGCGTGGCCGCGACGCGAGGTCTACAACGCGACCGAGCCGTATCACTGGTACCTCGAATGGGGGGCCGTGCTGTTCGTCGGCGCGGTGGCGGTCGTCGGTTTCGCGTATTACTGGTTCGTCCTGCGGCACAAGAGCGGCGTCCTGGCCGATCACGCCGCGGAAGCACTTCCCGAGGAGGCAGCACAGTGACCGGAGAGTTCGACTACATCGTCGTCGGCGGCGGGACGGCGGGTTCGGTGGTCGCGGCGAGACTCTCGGAAGACCCGGACGTCACCGTGGCGCTCCTGGAAGCCGGACCGTCCGATGTGGACGATCCGGCGGTACTGGAACTGACGAAGTGGATGGCACTGCTGGAATCCGGCTACGACTGGGACTACCTGGTCGAACCGCAGGAGTCCGGCAACTCCTTCCTGCGCCACGCCCGCGCGCGGGTGCTCGGCGGCTGCTCATCGCACAACTCGTGCATCGCCTTCTGGGCGCCGGCCGAAGACCTCGACGACTGGGCGTCGCTCGGCCTGCCCGGGTGGTCTTCGAAGGACATTTTCCCCCTGTACAAGCGTCTTGAGACCAACGACGGACCCGGCGACCACCACGGCCGCTCCGGTCCGGTGACCATCCGCTCGGTGCCGCCGAACGACCCGACCGGCGTCGCGCTGCTGCAGGCCTGTGAGCAGGCGGGTATCCCGAGGACGGAGTTCAACTCGGGCAAGACCGTGACGCACGGGGCGAACTGGTTCCAGATCAACGCGCGTGAGGACGGCACACGCTCGTCGGCGTCGGTGTCGTATCTGCACCCGATCATCGGCAAGCGGCCGAACCTGGAGGTCATCACCGGCGCCCGCGTCCGGCGGCTGCTGTTCGACGGCAAACGCTGCACCGGCGCGGAATACCTGGCCGACGACCTGATCCACGGCGTTCCGCTGCGGGCACGGCGGGAGGTCATCCTGTCCTCCGGCGCGATCGACACCCCGAAACTCCTGATGCTGTCGGGGATCGGCCCCGCCGAGCACCTGCGCGAGGTCGGGTTGGAGGTTCTGGTGGACTCCCCCGGCGTCGGCGAGAACCTGCAGGATCACCCCGAAGGCGTCATCCAGTGGGACGCGCTGCAGCCGATGACGACCGAGTCCACGCAATGGTGGGAGATCGGCATCTTCACCACCACCGAGGAAGGTCTCGACCGGCCGGACCTGATGTTCCACTACGGCTCGGTGCCGTTCGACATGAACACCCTCCGGCAGGGATATCCCACCACGGAGAACGGCTTCTGCCTGACCCCGAACGTCACCCGCTCACGGTCGACCGGGACGGTGCGGCTTCGCAGCCGCGACTACCGGGACAAGCCGAAGGTGGACCCGCGGTACTTCACCGACGAGCACGACATGCGCGTGATGACCTACGGCATCAAACTGGCCCGCAAGATCGCCGAGCAGCCCGCGCTGGACGAATGGGCGGGCACGGAACTGGCGCCCGGCAAGGATGTCAAGACCGACGACGAGATCGCGGACTACCTGCGCAAGACGCACAACACGGTCTATCACCCCTCGTGCACCGCGAAAATGGGCGGCGACGACGACCCGATGGCCGTGCTGGACGCGCGTCTGCGAGTGCGGGGTGTCGAAGGCCTGCGGGTCGCCGACGGTTCGGCGATGCCGTTCCTGGTCGCGGTGAACCCGTGCATCACGACGATGGCGATCGGTGAGCGGTGCGCGGACATGCTGAAGGAGGACACGCGCTCCTAGCTTCACGCTGAAGGCCCCCTCCGTGCTGGAGGGGGCCTTTGTCGTGCCCGGAAAACCGGTGGAGCGGCCTCTCCCGGGCCATTACCGTGCTGCCGGACCACGTCGTCGAGCCGAGGGCCTGCCGTTGTACACCCTGTGAGACCTCCCGAGCGCTGATTTCGTCGCGCGTCGCGCTTTGGCGCCGCGCTTCCTTTTGCTGCGGATTTCTCACTGGAACGGGTGTACTTCCCATGCTCGAAAACTGGGTGGTCGTTCCCACCTGCCTGCCTGTCGTCCTCCGCCGTTGCCGCTCTTGCCCGTCCGGACGCTTCCGGGCGAACGGCAAATTCCGCGTCAACGCCCACCACAAACTCCTCGACGTCTGGCTTCTCGTGCTCTGCGCCGGATGCGGGGACACCGCGAAGCTCACGATCCTGGAGCGCGTGAACGTGCGTTCCGTGCGGCCTGACCTGCTGGACCGGCTACACGAGAACGACCTCGTCCTGGCGGCGGAACTGCTCCAGGATCCCGCTGTGCGGCGCCGGAACCGCATCGCCCTCGATTGGGAGGGCGCCTGGCGCCTCGACACCGACCCCTCGGGTGTGCCGGACTTTCGCGACGTCTCGGTTCGCTTCGCGGCCCGGATCCCGGTCCGGCCGGTGCGGCTGATCGCCGAAGGGTGCGGTCTTTCGCGGGGCGAGGTCGAGAGGCTGATCGATGAGGGGCAGGTGGTTTCGGGGGTGCGGTTGACCGGGAAAGTGTCCGGGGACTTCACTTTTACACTGAAGCGCTGACCACTCACGAGCACCTGCGCCAAACTGGCGGTTTCGCGTGACTGGACGGACGACAACCGTGATTGGATGGCGAACTCGCGTGATTGTCGTCCGTCCAGTCACGCGCTCGGCCGCCCTGGCCGACAGGAGCCGGCCGCGCCCCTGAGTGTCCACCAAGAACACTTTTCGCTGACTCAATGTCCGAGTGATGCCGGAGGGGCGATTTCGCGAGGGGGTCGTGGGGGGGGGGGTGGGGGGGGGGGGGGGGGGAGAAACCCACCACCCCCCCCCCCCCCCCCCACCACACCAGGCGCCCCCCCC
>NZ_JBWKEC010000015.1:60052-81325 GCF_056435645.1 Amycolatopsis sp. NPDC043889 | reverse complement strand
TAGAACCCGAAACGCCACTCACGACCCCCTCGACCCACGACCAGGCCGAAGGCGCCCCCTTCGTCGCATCAGACGCAGCGAAGGGAGCCTTCACCCCACCCGTCACCCTCGCCCAAGATCAACTTAAGCTACGTGGCATTGCGTTCCAGCGACCTAAACACTCACGACCACCTGAACCCCGCCTCGCGTAATCTCAAACGGAAACAACGGCCGGGGTGCCTCGGCTACCGGTCATCTGCTCCAGCGCCCACGTCTTGCCGAATTCGGCCAGCGCCGGCGCCGACCAATAGGCGGGGATTCTGATTCCGGACCACAGAGGCATTTTCGGCCCGCTCAGGGTTCCGTGACTGACCTGGACGCGGACCGCTCCTTCCACCCAGGTGAAAACGAAGTGGGCGTACATGAACATCCATGCCTGCCTGCCCATCACATCCCGCACGAGCACCGGCCCTTCGGACGGATAAGGCGCCGTGTAGATGACTTGTTTCCGGCCATTGCGATAGCTGACTTCCTGAGCGGTGACACCGGGAGGAAGCATCAACGGTTCCACTCGGTCAGTCCTCCACAATGGTGATCGTGCCGTGACCGTCGCAGCCGGCACAGCCTTTTCCGTCGCAATCACCACATACCGAAGTTAGATAACCCATGATTCGGAATCCGTTCGCGTCGAAGTCGAAGTGCCCGAAGTATCCGCATTACCTCGTGAACACGAGGCTCAAGTTAGCGAGCACGCCGACACCAGGACAACCCGAACGAAGCCGATCCATTCCGACGGATTACAAATACCGAATTATTGCAGCAACGCAACGCATTCGACGTGATGCGTCATCGGGAAAGCGTCGAAAGCGCGCAGATCCACCAGCCCGTATCCGTGCTCGGCGAACAGCGCGATGTCTCGCGCCAAGGCAGCGGGGTCGCACGCCACGTAGACGATCCGGTCGGGCGAACCCTCCGCGATGGAATCGACGACGGCTTTGCCCGCGCCCTTGCGCGGCGGGTCGAGGACGACGACGTCGACCGGTTTCGGGGCGTCGGCCAGCAGGTGCTCGACCCGGCCGGAGCGCCAGCGGACCTGCGGGAGGTCGGCCAGGTTCTCCTCGCCGTCGGCGACGGCACGGCGGCCGGACTCGACGGCCAGGACGCGCCCGCGCGGGCCGACCTGCTCGGCGAGCACCGACGCGAAGAGGCCGACACCGGCGTACAGGTCCCACGCCACGCCGTCACGCGGTGCCTCCGCCCATTCCGCGACGACGGCGGCGAGCGCGTCCGCGGCGGCCGGGTGGACCTGCCAGAAGCCGTGGGCGTCCAGGCGCCAGTCACGGCCCGCGGCGTGCTGCACGGCGATACCACCGGCCAGCTGCCGCGAACGGGTCTTCCCGTGGACCGTCGACAGGTCGCGAAGGTGCACCTGTCCCTCGTCGTCCTTGGTGACCTCGATTTCGCTGCCGGGGCGCCACTTCCGCGACACGACGTCGTCGAGCGCGCCGGGGACGGTGATCGGGCAGTCGTCGATCGCGATCACGCGATGACTGTGATGCGCCCGGAAACCCGCCCTGCCGTCCTTGCCCGCGACGAGCCGGACGCGGCTGCGCCAGTCCAGCGGGCCACCGTCGAGAGCTTCGACGACGACCTCGCGGTCGATTCCGGCCAGCCTCTTCAGCTGCTCCATGACCACGGCGGCCTTGAGCTCACGCTGATGGCCGGGCGTGGCGTGCTGCCAGTCGCAGCCGCCGCACTCCCCCGGCGCCGCGAGCGGGCACGGCGGCTCGACGCGTTCCGGCGACGCCTCCAGGACCTCGACGGCGTCGGCGCGGCAGAACGACCCGCCCTTGTCCTCGGTGACCGAGGCCAGGACCCGCTCGCCGGGCAGCGCGTGCCGCACGAAGACGACTCGCCCCTCCGCCCGCGCGACGCAGTGCCCGCCGTGCGCGACCGCGCCGACCTCCAGCTCGATCGTTCGTCCGAGCCATGTGCCGGTCGACGCGTCCACACTCATTCTGCTTCGTCCTTCTTCATTTCGGGTTGCTTGACGACCGGGGAGAACCCGCGCCGCACGTCTCCGGCCGCCGGACGAGCCTTGCGGTCGCGTTTGATCGCCTTTTCCGACGATTCGAGCTGCCACGGCACGCTCGTCACCATGACGCCGGGCTGGAACAGGAGCCGTCCCTTGAGGCGCAGCGCGCTCTGGTTGTGCAGGACCTGCTCCCACCAGTGCCCGACGACGTACTCGGGGATGAACACGGTCACCACGTTGCGCGGGTTGTCGCCGCGGACGCGCTTCACGTAGTCGAGCACCGGCTTCGTGATCTCGCGATACGGCGATTCGATCACCTTCAGCGGAACCTTGAAATTGTGGTCGTCCCATTCCTGGACGAGTTTGCGGGTCTCGACGTCGTCGACGTTCACCGTGACGGCTTCGAGGACGTCTGGGCGCACGGCCTTGGCGTAGGAGAGCGCGCGCAGGGTCGGCAGGTGCAGTTTCGAAATCAGCACGATCGCGTGGTTGCGCGAAGGCAATACGGTCGGCTTGCGGTCCATTTCGCGCAATTCCTCCGCGACCCGGTCGTAATGCTTCCGGATCGCGGTCATCAGCGCGTAGATCGCCACCATGGCCGCGATCGCGATCCAGGCGCCGAGCAGGAACTTCGTGACCAGCACGATGATCAGCACGGTGCCGGTCATGGTGAGGCCGATCGCGTTGACCGTCTGCGAACGCCGCATCCGCCGCCGCACCACCGGATCGGTTTCCCTCGCCAGCAACCGGTTCCAGTGCCGGATCATGCCCGCTTGGCTGATCGTGAAGGAGACGAACACTCCCACGATGTACAGCTGGATGAGCTTGGTGACCTCGGCGTCGAACGCGATGATCAGCACCAGCGCGAACGCCGACAGGAACAGGATGCCGTTGGAGAAGGCCAGCCGGTCGCCGCGCGTGTGCAGCTGGCGCGGCAGGTAGCGGTCCTGGGCCAGGATCGAGCCGAGCACCGGGAAGCCGTTGAACGCCGTGTTCGCGGCCAGCAGCAGGATGATGCCGGTGGCGAAGGAGATGTAGTAGAACGCGGGGGTGAAGTCGGCGAACACCGCCTGCGCGATCTGCGCGACGATCGTCTTCTGCTCGTAGCCCGCCGGCGTGCCGGTGAGCTGCGTCTCCGGGTGCTCGGCGAATTTGACGTCGGTGATGATCGCCAGCGTGATGATGCCGATCAGCATCGTCACCGCGAGCACCCCCATCATCAGCAGGGTGGTCGCCGCGTTCTTCGATTTCGGCTTCTGGAACGCCGGGACACCGTTGCTGATCGCCTCGACCCCGGTCAGCGCCGCCGCGCCGGAGGAGAACGTGCGCAGCAACAGGAAGAAGAAGGCGAAACCGGTCAAAGAGGCTTCTTCGTGCAGTTGGAAATCCGCGCTCTCGGCCCGCATGTCGGCGCCGGAGGCCGCCTCGATCAGGCCCCAGATCACCATGCCGAGGATGCCGATGATGAACCCGTAGGTCGGGATCGCGAACGCTTTGCCCGATTCGCGAACTCCGCGCAGATTCAGCGCGGTCAGCACGACCACGATGACTACCGCGGCGATCACCTTGTGCTGCGCCACCCAGGGAATGGCGGAACCGATGTTCGCCACTCCGGACGACGTCGACACCGCCACGGTGAGCACGTAATCGACCAGCAGCGCGCTGGCGACGGTGAGCCCGAATTTGCCGCCGAGGTTGGTGTTGGCGACCTCGTAGTCACCGCCGCCGCTGGGATAGGCGTGCACGTTCTGCCGGTAGGACGCGACCACGACCAGCATGACGAGCGCGACGGCGACGCCGATCCACGGCGCGAACGCGTACGCGGACAAACCGGCGACACTGAGGGTCAGAAAGATCTCCTCAGGCGCGTAGGCGACGCTCGACAACGCGTCGGACGCGAAAATCGGCAGCGCGATGCGCTTCGGCAGCAGCGTATGCGAGAGGCGGTCACTCCGGAATGGACGTCCGAGGACGAGCCGCTTCAATACGGTCGGGAACTTCGACACCACGGAAGACTAGCTAACGGTGCTCACGGTAGGTTCGGCGCTGGTGTGTCTGGGTACCTGCGGACGGGTGAAACGTTCGCTGACTAAGGAGGCAGTGCGTGCACGTGGTGATCATGGGATGCGGCCGGGTGGGCGCATCCCTTGCCGCGGCGCTGGAGCGGCTGGGGCACGACGTCGCCGTCATCGACAAGAGCAGGCAGGCGTTCCGGCGGCTCGGCAGTGATTTCCACGGTCAGCAGGTGGTCGGCGTCGGCTTCGACCGGCAGGTACTGATCGAGGCCGGGATCGAACGCGCGGGGGCCTTCGCGGCGGTGTCGAGCGGCGACAACTCCAACATCATCTCGGCGCGGGTGGCCAGGGAGAACTTCGGCATCGACAAGGTCGTCGCCAGGATCTACGACCACAAGCGCGCGGCGGTCTACGAACGGCTCGGCATCCCGACCGTGGCGACCGTGCCGTGGACGACCGACCGGTTCCTGCGCACCCTGCTCCCCGACGGCGTCGCCTCGGTGTGGCGGGACCCGTCCGGCAGCGTGGCGCTCCTGCAACTCCCGCTGCACGAGGGCTGGGTCGGGCGCAGCGTGCGCGAACTGCAGGACACCACCGGCGCGCGGGTCGCGTTCATGATGCGATTCGGCACCGCCGTGCTGCCTGACACCAAGGCCGTGATCCAGGCCGACGACGTCGTGTACGTCGCCGCGAAATCGGGCACTGTCAGCGACGTGACCACCGTCGCCGCTCGCGAACCGGAAGAGGAGAACTGATGCGGGTCGCGATTGCCGGGGCCGGCGCGGTGGGCCGGTCGATCGCCGCGGAGCTGATCGACGGGCGCCACCAGGTGATGCTCATCGAACGTGAGGCCGACCAGTTCGAGCCGCACACCGTCGAGCAGGCGGATTGGGTGCTGGGCGACGCGTGCGAGGTGTCGATCCTGGAGGAGTCCGGGATCGAGGAGTGCGACGTCGTGATCGCCGCGACGGGCGACGACAAGGCGAACCTGGTGGTGTCGCTGCTGGCGAAGACCGAGTTCGCGGTGCGCCGGGTGGTGGCACGGGTGAACAACCCGGCCAACGAGTGGCTGTTCAACGACGCCTGGGGCGTCGACGTCGCCGTGTCGACCCCGCGGATGCTCGCGGCGATGGTCGAGGAGGCGGTGAGCGTCGGCGATCTGGTGCGGCTGATGACGTTCCGGCAGAGCCAGGCGAACCTCGTCGAACTCACCCTCCCGGAGGAGACGCCGCTGGCGGGCAAGGCGGTCAGCGAGCTCAACCTGCCGCGTGACGCGGCGCTGGTGACGATCCTGCGCGGGGACCGCGTGATCGTGCCGCAGCCCGAGGACCCGCTGGAGCCGGGTGACGAGCTGCTCTTCGTGGCGACGTCGGACGTGGAACCGGAGATCCGGACAGCTCTGGGATACTAGTTCTCCGAGGCGGGCGCCTGCGCGTACTTCGCGCGCAGGCGAGCCTCGACCTCTTCGTCGGTCTCTTCGCGCGGGGCCTCTTCGGCCAGCGCCTTGAGGTGCTTGTCCGACCGCCGCACCGCCCAGACGACGGTGAGCAGGCCGAGCGCGTACAGCGGGTATCCCATCGCGATCTTCGCGAAAGCCAGCCAGCCGGTGTGGTCCTCGTCGTACAGCCAGCGCTGCACGACGAACCGGGCGCCGAAGATCAGCGCCATGGCGCCGGTCGCGATCGAATAGGCGATCAGCGACTTCTTGTCCTTGCGCCAGGCGTGGCCGCTGCCGTTGAGCGCGTTCCACACCACGCCGGCGAGCGGCCAGCGGACGACGATCGAGAGCACGAAGACACCGCAGTAGACCAGGCTCGTCCAGATGCCGAACAGGAAGAATCCCTTGGCCGAGCCGGTCCGGTAGGCGATGAACGCCGCGATCGCGACCCCGAAGAAGCCGGAGATCGCGGGTTGCAGCGGCTCCTTGCGCACGATCCGCAGCACGGTGATCGCCACCGCGCTGCCCACCGCGGCCCAGATCCCCACCGTGAGCCCGAAGATCGCGTTCGCGATCACGAACACGATGACCGGCAGCGAGGAATAGAACAGTCCGGACAGCCCGCCCATCTGTTCCAACAGGGTGGGCTGGGGCTTCTTGTCTTCGGTCTTCTCTTCGCCGCCGACAGGTTCAGTCACGATGCGGGATCAACTCACAGGGCTCTGAAGTTCGTAATAGGGGTTGTACAGCACCTTCTGACCATCACGTTCGGCCATCCGGCCGCGCACCTTGATGGTTCGCCCGGGTTCGATCCCGGGGATCCGGCGGCGTCCGAGCCAGATTAGCGTCACACCCTGTGTGCCGTCGAACAGCTCGGCCTGCAGCGTCGCCGCCTCGTTGGTCGGGCAGAGCTCCACGCTGCGGAGTCTCCCGAGCACCGTCACCTCTTGACCCGACCGGCAGTCGCAGGCTCGCTGCGCTCCGCCGGCCTCGGATTTTTCGGACAGATCGTCGGCGTCGAGATCCTCGACGTCGCTGGTCAGCTTGCGGACCAGCCGGCTGAAGTAGCCGCCGTCTTTGGCGGACATAACGGTGCTCCTGTGCTCCGGGGCCCCCGACTTGAACGGCCCGTGCGTAATCCAGCGTAACTGTGCTCCGACCAGGAGAACGGGTTTAGGGGAATATCGCAACGTGACCTCCGCTATTCCGCCTACGACGGCAGTAGTACTCCCCGGCACCGGGTCCGACGAAGTGTTCGTGCGCGCCGTGTTCGCCGGTCCGCTGCGCGCGCTCGGCATCCGGCTGATCGCCCCGCCGCCGCCTTCCGGCGACCGGCTCGCCGACGGCTATCTCGAGGAGCTGGACAGGCTGGCCGCCGAGCACGGTCCGCTGCTCGTCGGCGGCATCTCGTTCGGCGCGCACCTGTCGGCGGAGTGGGCGGCGCGGAATCCGGCCCGCTGCACCGGCCTGCTGGCCGCGCTCCCGGCCTGGAACGGCCCGGCCGGACGAGCACCCGCGTCGCTCGCCGCGCGGCTGTCAGCGGATCTGGTGGCCGAAAACGGGGTCGACGGCGCACTGGCGAAATCGGCGGCCGGCGTGCCGGAGTGGCTTTCGGCGGAACTCGGCCGCGCGTGGCGGCGGCACGGCGACGGACTGGCGGCGAGCCTGCGGACGGCGGCGGGCCATCCCGCCCCGTCTCTGGAGGACCTGAAGGGCCTCGACGTGCCCGCGGGGATCGGCGCCTGCGTGGACGACCCGATCCATCCGGCGGAGGTCGCCCGCGCCTGGGCGGAGGCCCTGCCGCGCGCCGAGGTCGGCGAGTCGACGCTCACCGCCCTCGGCGCGGACCGGGAATCCCTGGGCCGGGCGACCGTGCTGGCCTGGTTGAAAGCCCGGACCCACTAGCCCGGCGTCGGCACGATCTCCGAGCCCAAGCTGTCTCGACCACACGGTCTCCCCAAGGGCGCCCCGCGCCCGACGGAGACTTCACCCGTCGCGCGCCCTCTTTCGGGCCGAAGGCCCACGAAAACGTGATGAAACTAACTCTGCTCGGCGATGTGCTGCGCGACGGCGTCGGGCAGCGTGATGGTCAGCGGGGTACGGACCGGCATCGGCGCGTCACCGCGGTCGACGATGGTGTGCCGCACGATCTCGCGCAGTACGGCGGGCGCCTGCGACGCCTGCGACTGCGGGCCGGCGATGACGCCGCGGAGCATCCAGCGCGGGCCGTCGACCCCGACGAACCGCAGCGCGACGTCACCGACGATCGCGGACAGCTCCAGCCCCCACTCCCCCATGCCGACCGAGACCTTGGCGCCATCGGCACGCAACTGCTCGGTGAGCTCGGTGCTGACGTCCTTCCACAGGCCGCCGGACCGAGGCGCCGCGTAGCCGCTGACGGTGATCTGGCCCTGCTCGGTGACGACGTGCACCGCGCGGACACCGCCGCTCTCCGGGTCCATCTCGACCTGGACCTGGGAACCGTCGGGCACCGGCACCTTCACCGAACCGAGGTCGATCCGCGGGATGCCGTCCTCGGGCGCGTCGGCGAGGTCGAAGGGGCCGTCGGAGGTCTCCGACAGCTGCGCCTCGATCTCCTCGTCGGCGTCCTCGGCGGCAGCGCTGTCGGGACGCTCCTCGACCTCGGGCGCGGCGTGCCGTCCGCTCGGCTTCGCGCGCTTGCGTCCGAAAATCCCCACTAGTTCTCCGTTCCTTCCCTGGCTCCGGCTCCCAGTGTGGCGTGTCCGCCGGTGGAGCCATACCCTCCCTCGCCGCGCTCGGACGGCTCGAGTTCGGCGACCTCGACGAACTCGGCCTGTTCGACCCGTTGCACGACCAGTTGCGCGATCCGGTCGCCGCGGGTGAGCACGACCTTCTCGGAGAGATCATGGTTGATCAGGCAGACGCGGATCTCACCGCGGTACCCGGAGTCGATCGTGCCCGGGGTGTTGACGACCGAGAGGCCGACGCGGGCGGCGAGACCCGAGCGCGGGTGGACGAAGCCCGCGTATCCGGGCGGCAGCGCGATCGCGACACCCGTGCCGACCACGCCGCGTTCACCGGGCGCGAGCACGAGATCCGAGGTGGTGACGAGGTCGGCGCCCGCGTCACCGGGGCGCGCGTAGGCGGGAAGGGGGACCGAAGGATCGATCCGGGAAAGCAGTACCTGAACGGTGGACACGGGCGGCGAGACTACCCTGAAGGCGTGGGTGAAAGCGTGAACACGGCCGAAGGCGGCGCCGTCAAGCATTCAGAGCGGCTCTACGTCCCGTGGTGGGGCTGGCCGTTGCCGCTGCTGGGCGGCGGGCTGCTGGCGGCGGAGATCGACATGGGATATCCCGGGATTCGCGGATGGCTGCCGTACGTGGTCCTGATCCCCGCGGTGATCGCGCTGATGATCTCGCTCGGCCGGTCTCGCGTCCGGGTGACCGGCGGCGCCGAGCCGGAGCTGTGGCTGCGCGACGCGCACCTGCCGCTCAAGTTCGTCGGCGACGTCGACGTCATCGACAAGGAAGCGAAGCGCAAGGCGCTCGGCCGCGACGCCGATCCGGCGGCCTTCGTGCTGCACCGGGGCTGGGTCGGCCCGGTCGTGCGGGTCTGGCTCACCGACCCCGGCGACCCGACGCCGTACTGGCTGTTCAGCACCCGGCATCCGGAGAAGGTGGCCGCACTGCTCCGCCACCCCGCCGAGAAGTCCTGAGCACGGGAAAAGAGGGCCGGCCACCGGGCCGACCCCCTTTATTCCTGTTTCAAACCCCGAAGCCCCTGTCGCGCCGTCCCCTGTGCCCGTAGGCTCAGGCGCAGTCGCGGCAGATGAGCCGTCCGCCACTCTCCTCGGCCAGCCTGCTGCGGTGGTGCACCAGGAAGCAGACGGAGCAGGTGAACTCGTCGGCCTGCTTGGGCACGACCTTGACGGTCAGGTCCTCACCGGAAAGTCCGGAGAGGTCCGCGCCCGGCAGCTCGAAGTTCTCGGCGGTCGCGTCCTCGTCGACGTCCACGACGCCGGACTGGTTTTCGTTACGCCTTGCCTTCAGCTCTTCCAACGAGTCTTCGGCCAGCTCGTCGGCTTCGCTGCGGCGCGGAGCGTCGTAGTCGGTCGCCATTAGTCCCTCACCCCTGCGATGCTTTCGATGTCAGATGGCCCGGACCCGCGAGCGCGCGGCTCGTGAGTCCTTCGTGCCGCTGGTTAACGTCCCAGCGCCCCTGTTTGTGCCCGGCTGGGCAGTGAGCGAGGTCTCTCTTTTGTGCCTCTTACTGCCGCCTGAGCCCGCGAAGGGTAGCTCACGCTGATACCGGCTCTGCAACGAGTCAGACATTGCCAGGATTACGTCACCCAACAGGGGGAACAGGAGAGGAGGGGATGAAGCCATTGTCAAGACGCCCGTCGTCCGATTGGGTTGCCCCCGCGTCGGGTACCTCACCCCTTGGGCCCGGCTGCTTGCCCGGAGTGGCCATCGCGTGGTGCTATCCGGAGGCCCGCGCCGATCACCTTCGCCGCAACGCATAGGCTGATCGGACACGATGGTGAGATGAAGCACCGTCCGGGGATCCGGGCTTTGGGGAAGGGACTGGCAGGTGGCGTCGGGGAACGGCATCGGGGACCGCGGGGCGAGGCCGTATCGCAAGCGCAAGCCGCTGCCCGCGCTCATCGTCATCGGGGTGATGGCGCTCGGCGCGGTGATCGTCTGGGTGAACGTCGTCGCGAGCAAGTCCGACATCGATGCCAGGGTCCGCTGCGATCCGCCGCCCGTCCCGCAGCAAGGTGTCACCTACACGCCCCTGACGCACAACGGGCTCGACGACCGCGCGCCGGTGCCGCCGGACAAGGTCGCCGTCCAGGTGCTCAACGGATCCCAGGTCCGCGGCCAGGGCGGCATCGTCACCAGCACGCTCAGGGAACTCGGCTTCTCCCAGATCGTCGAGCCGGACGTCGACCCGGCCTACAAGAACACCGAAGCCAAGTGCCGCGGCCAGATCCGCTTCGGCGAGAACGGCGCCGCCGCGGCCCGCACGCTGAGCCTGGTGGTCCCGTGCGCCGAACTGGTCAAGGACAACCGCAAGGACGCTTCGGTCACGCTCACCACCGGCACCCTGCTCGGCGACATCCGCCCGAAGGCGGAGGCCCGACAGGTCCTCGACCAGCTCACGAAGTGGTCGAAGGCGCAGCAGGGCAGCGGCGGCGGTGAGCAGTCCGCGGGCGGCGGCGCCCCGGTGATCGACCAGGCGCTGCTGAAGGCCGCCCGCGAAGCTCCCTGTTGATACTCCCTCAAGCGCTATGAAAGGTCCTTTCCTTGCAAAATTTGCAAGGAAAGGACCTTTCATAGCGCGCCCAAGGGCTCAGATCGTGCCCACGCCCGAGTCGAGCAGCGCCTGACGCAACGGAGCCGCGATCGTCGGTGCCACCGCGAACGTCGCGTCGGGTCCGAGTTCGGCGTCCTCCCCCGGCAGCGACACGAGAGCTCCCGCCTCGGCGGCGATGAGCGCTCCGGCGGCCCAGTCCCAATGTCCGAGGCCGTGCTCGACGTAGGCGTCCAGCCAGCCCGCCGCGACCGCGCACAGATCGAGCGAGGCGGCCCCATTGCGCCGCACGTCCCGCACCCTGGTCGCCAGTTCGGCGACGAACCGGGCCTGCTTCGCCCGCCGTTCGACCTTGTAGGCGAACCCGGTGCCGACGAGCGTCAGGTCGAGCCGCTCCGGGGCGTTGACCGACAGCGGCCGCCCGTCGAGGAACGCGCCCTGCCCGCGCGCGGCGGTCCAGCGGCGCCCGCTGACCGGTTCGACGACGGCGCCCGCCACCGACACCCCGCCGACCTGCGCGGCCACCGACACGGCGAACCACGGCAGCCCGTAGAGGAAGTTCACCGTCCCGTCGATCGGGTCGACCACCCAGGTCACCCCGTCCCCGGCGATCCCGCCGCCCTCCTCGCCGAGCACGGCGTCGCCCGGGCGCAGTTCGGCGAGCCGGGCGCGCACCAGCCGTTCCGACTCGTGGTCCACCGCGGTCACCACGTCGGTGTCGGCGGATTTGGTGTCCACGCGCACCTCGCGGCCCGCGTTCATCCCGGTCCAGGCCTCGTGGACCAGTTCGGCGGCCTCGCCCGCGACACGCTCGGCGACACCCTTCAGCAACGTCTCGTCAACTCCCACGTCCGCCATGTCACCACATCCGGTTAAAGTCTCCGAGGCAGGCTTCTGAATCGTGCGAGAAGGGACCACGTCCGTGGTGGAGGCGACCCGAGGTTTCGGTATCGACATCGGCGGCAGCGGGATCAAGGGCGCGCTGGTGGACTTGGCGGAGGGACAGCTGATCGGCGACCGGATCCGCATCGACACGCCGAAGCCGTCGACCCCGGAGGCGGTGGCGGACGTCGTCGCCGAGATCACCGGCCAGGCCGGCTGGGACGGCCCGGTGGGCGTCACCCTGCCCGCGGTGGTCAAGAAGGGGGTCGCGCACACCGCGGCCAACATCGACCGCAAGTGGATCGGCACCGACGCCGACGCCCTGTTCGCCAAGCGCCTCGGCCGCGGTGTGGACGACATCGCGATGCTCAACGACGCGGACGCGGCCGGCATGGCCGAGATCCGCTGGGGCGACCCGGTCGCGCGGCGCGGCGTGACGGCGCTGCTGACCTTCGGCACCGGCATCGGCAGCGCGGTCTTCCAGGACGGGAAGCTCGTGCCCAACACCGAGTTCGGCCACATCGAGGTCGACGGCTTCGACGCGGAGAAGAAGGCCGCGGCGTCGGTGAAGGACAACGAGAGCCTCTCGTATCCCGAATGGGCGGAACGGGTGAACAGGTATCTCTCCGTGCTGGAAAACCTGATCTGGCCGGATCTGTTCATCGTCGGCGGCGGGGTCAGCAAGAAGTCGCACAAATGGGTCCCGCTGCTCGAGATCCGCACGCCGGTGATCGTCGCGTCGTTGCAGAACAACGCGGGCATCGTCGGCGCGGCGGCCGCCGCCGCGGAGGGCATCGAGCACTGACGCGCCCACGTTGACATCCGCGCCGCGGATGTCACTTCGGCGGGTCGGACGGCGTGTCGCGCCCGCCGGGTGGTGGTCCGCGCCGCGACGCTGTCACGTATCGTCGTTACAATGGAACACGGCCCACGGCGGCGGCACCCACGAGAACGAGGGAAACCGCAGGCCGAGGGGTGTTCCCCGAAGTTTGAGGCAGCCGAGACCATCACGCCTCGGCTCGTCATGATCGACCGCTGCGAAAGGGCGTAAGTGGCAGCCGCAAGAACCGCAACCCGAAGCGGGACGAAGACAGCGACCGCAGCCGGCGAGCCGGCCGACGAGGCAGCCACCGACGCGGCGAAGCCCGCGGCGCGCAAGACCGCCGCCAAGGCGGCCGGCGCGAAGAAGGCCCCGGCGAAGAAGGCTCCGGCCAAGAAACCCACCACCAAGGGCGCCAAGACCGAAGACGGCGATCCGGAAGACGGTCCGGTAGAGCTCGACGAAGCCGACCTCGAAACCCCGGACCTGTCGGACCTCGAAGAGGTCGAGGTGGACGTCGTCGACGCTTCCGTCACCGAGGAGACGGAAGAGGACGCGGAGTCCGACGAGGACGTCGAAGAGACGCCCGCCCGCGGGCGCCGCACGTCGACCGACAAGAACGCCGGAAAGACCTCCGACAACCCGGACTTCGTCTGGGACGAGGAAGAGTCCGAGGCGCTGCGCCAGGCCCGCAAGGACGCCGAGCTCACCGCTTCGGCCGACTCGGTCCGCGCGTACCTCAAGCAGATCGGCAAGGTCGCCCTGCTGAACGCCGAGGAGGAGGTGGAGCTCGCCAAGCGCATCGAGGCCGGGCTCTACGCCGCCGAGCGCGTCCGCAACGCCGAGGAGGAGGGCGAGAAGCTCGTCACCCAGATGCGGCGCGACCTCAAGTGGATCGTGCGCGACGGTGAGCGGGCGAAGAACCACCTGCTGGAGGCGAACCTCCGGCTCGTGGTCTCGCTGGCCAAGCGCTACACCGGCCGCGGCATGGCGTTCCTGGACCTGATCCAGGAGGGCAACCTCGGCCTGATCCGCGCGGTCGAGAAGTTCGACTACACCAAGGGCTACAAGTTCTCCACGTACGCCACCTGGTGGATCCGTCAGGCGATCACCCGCGCGATGGCCGACCAGGCGCGCACCATCCGTATCCCGGTGCACATGGTCGAGGTCATCAACAAGCTCGGCCGTATACAGCGCGAACTGCTGCAGGACCTCGGCCGCGAGCCCACCCCCGAAGAGCTCGCGAAGGAAATGGACATCTCCCCGGAGAAGGTCCTCGAGATCCAGCAGTACGCCCGCGAGCCGATCTCGCTCGACCAGACCATCGGCGACGAGGGCGACTCGCAGCTCGGTGACTTCATCGAGGACTCCGAGGCCGTCGTCGCGGTCGACGCGGTGTCGTTCACGCTGCTGCAGGACCAGCTCCAGTCGGTGCTGCAGACGCTGTCCGAACGTGAAGCGGGTGTGGTGCGGCTGCGGTTCGGCCTCACCGACGGCCAGCCGCGCACGCTCGACGAGATCGGCCAGGTGTACGGGGTGACCCGTGAGCGCATCCGGCAGATCGAGTCGAAGACGATGTCGAAGCTGCGTCACCCGTCGCGTTCGCAGGTGCTGCGCGACTACCTGGACTGATCCCAGGGTTCACGGAAGACCCCGTCACCGTTTCGGTGGCGGGGTTTTTCGCGTCCGGTGTCGAATCCACGGCCCGCTCGTTCGACGCGTGGGTATGACGAAACCTCACGCCACCAAGAACCTCGACCGCTACGGATCCGCGGAACTTCCTTGGAGCCGCGCGCGGGACATCCTCGCCGAGGACACCCCGACCGCCGACCTGACCTTCTTCGTGACGACCGTCCGTCCCGACGGACGCCCGCATTCGGCAGGCGTCGGCGCCGTCTGGGTGGACGACGCCCTGTACTTCAAGGGCGGGCTGGGCACGCGCCGCTCCCTCAACCTGGCCGCGAACCCGGCGTGCTCGGTTTCGGTGCGGCTGCGAGGAATCGACCTCACGATGGAGGGCGAGGCGCACCGGGTCACCGACCCGGCGACGCTGGGACGGGTGGCGGCGGTCTACCGGACGGGTGGCTGGCCCGCGACGGTGGAGGGCGACGCGCTCACGGCTCCCTTCAGCGCGCCCAGCGCGGGACCGCCGCCATGGCACCTGTACCGCCTCACCCTGCGCCGCGCGATCGGCGTGCGGTCCGTGAAGGCCTCCTTGCCTACCCTGAAAGTAGGGAAGGAGGCCTTCACGGACTTGGGTGGGTTCAGGCGCGGCCGGTCAAGGTCGTCCACGGGACGTGCACGGTCACCCGTTCCCTGAGCTGTTCGTTCATCAGCCACAGCTCCCCCGTCGCGGGCCAGTACGACAGGTTCTGCGAGTTCACCGGCGCGCGGCCGCTCAGCCGCGACGTCGAGGTGCCGCCGACACCTCCGTGCAGGCACGACGGATGGTCGCCCGCCACCCCGGCGTACTCGGGACACACGCCGGTCATCACGAAATATCCGTTGCGCGACACCGCTCCCTGCATCCCCCAGACCGGCGACACGAAGCCCTCCTTCGCGTGCACGGTGCCATCGGCCGACACCTTGGGCAGGCCGGTCGCGCGGTCGAACGGCCACCGCAGCACCCGGCCGCCCGCCGCGTTCGGGATGTGCTCCGCGGTCACGATCGAGCCGTCACCGTGGTCGAACGACATCGTCGCGAGACACGGCCGCGTCCCGGGGGCATTGGTGCAGGCACCGCCGCCGGGGTACCAGTACGCGCCGATCTGCGGCATCGCGTAGTCGTAGAACGCCGCGTGGTACTTGCCGTCCGGGCCCTTGCCGACGACGCCGGAGCTGTCGTCGACCTTCCAGAAGTGCGTGGTGTCGAAGACCCGCACCACTCCCCCGGTGGTCGCGACGAACAGCCGGTTCCCGATCCACGTCATCCCGTGCCCGTGTCCTTGCACGACGGCGAAGTTGTCGTTCGACGTCGGTTCGACGAGCAGCACGTGCCGGTACCCAAGCCCGGTCGCGTCCACAAAGGACAGACGAACCATCGTGTCGCCCGGAGTGTGCCAGGACGTCGCCACGACCCGTTTGCCGCCGACCTTCCCGGTCGCCGCGTCCGCGTCGCCGGAACCGGTCAGTCCCTGCGAGATCCAGTCGTTGGTCTTGTCGTCGTTCGCGTTTTCCCAGCAGAATCCCGCCGGTTTCAGCGCCGTCGCGAGATACGTGCCGTGGCACAGCGGCCGCGCCTTCCGGTTCGCCGAAGACAGGATCTCCGGCAGGCCGCGAGCCGGGAGGTGTTTCTCCAGGGCGGCGATCCGAGCGCCGTAGGTGCCGAAGGTCGAGCCGGACGTCCAGCGGAAGCCGTCGACCGTGGCCGCGTCCATCTTCGGGAACGCGGCCGCGGCCGACGCGACCCCGGGGATGAGCCCGAACACCAGCAGGAGTGCAGCGAGAAGTCCCAGCCTCTTCATGCCCGCGAGCCTCCCGGTCGCGCGCATACTTTCGATACAAACCGTGTCAGGACACCGAAAGCCCGCGCTCGGCCAGGGATTCCTCGACCCGCAGCCGTTCGATCTCCCGGTCGAAACCCTCCGGGAGGCTGTCCAGCCGGTGGTCGACCTCGACCTCCCGGCAGGCTTGGACGAGCAGCGCGTCGTAAGCCTGCCTGGTGCCGTACCGGCGGACGGCGGAGGCGCCGGGCGGGAGTTCCGCCAGCAGGCGGTGCACCCGGCGGAGATCGGCGGCGAGTTTCTCGATGGGCGGGCCCGCCGGGATCTCGGGTTCACGGCGCCAGCGCCACCGGCGAACCAGCACGGGGACCTTCAGCGCGCACCAGAAAAGCACCGAAGGCGCCACAGCGACAACGGCGTACAGCGTGACAGGCCCGATGGCCATGACCCATGGTAATCCCGCACGGAGCACCGGAGAATCCGCGAATCCGGGCTATATTCGCGACTGTGCTGACCGAGAGCTACCGCTACCCGGACACCGGCGACCACGTCACCGGCGTGTTCATCCGACGGCACGAACCCTACGAGGGCTACTGGACGGCCAGCGAGGACCGCGCGCTCGGCAAGGTCGCCGAAGAGCTCGCCGCGATCCTCGGCCCGCGCGAAGAAGTCAAGGCGCTCGACGCCGGCTGCGGAGAAGGCCGCCTCCTCCCCTGGCTCGCGCGGTTCTCCGCCGACGTCACCGCCGCGGATCCCGACCCGGACCGGCTGGCCAAGGCGCGGGAAACCGCCGTCGAGGACACCGGCTTCTCCTTCGCCGTCTCTCCGATCACGGAACTGGACGGCGGCCCGTACGACCTCGTGCTGTGCAGTCACGTCATCCAGCACGTGCCGACGCCGGACGTCGGGCCGATCCTGCGGCGGCTGGCCGGGATCACCGCGCCCGGCGGTGCGCTGGTGCTGGCCTACAGCCGGTCGCCGATCGGGCGGGGCGCGTTCAGCCTCGACAGCGTCGAAGCAGGCACCGAAGTCCGCTCTCGCCGCGTTTCGCGCGAAGAGTTCGACAAAGCATTACGCGACGGTGGCCCGGCGCTCCCGGTGCGCTACCTCGATCCCGAGGAGGTCGCCGCCGAAGCGGCCGAGGCGGGCTGGCGCACCGAGTGGGAGTGGACGTACCACGTCCTCGACGACCTCGGTCCCGCCGACGAGCACATCGACCGCGACGAACTGGTCAACGCCTCCGGGCCGCTGCGCCGCCATCTCGGCCGGGACCTGATCACCCTCCTGCGTCGCGCATGACCTCGGTGCTTCTCACCTTCGCGTGGGCGGTCCCGCTGTCCGAGCAGGAGGCGGAGAAGGTGTTCGACGGCGGCCGCGACCGCGGGCTGCTGGCCCATCTCGACGGGAAACTCGGCGCGGAGTGGACGGCCGCGGAGAACTTCCTGGCCAGCTACACGAAACCGCCGCGACGCCGGGTGCTGCGCAAACGCACCGGTGGCTCCCGGCTGTCGATCCGTGTCGGCGCGGTCGGGCTGCCCTGTGAACTCGTCGTCACCTGGCATCCCGCCTATCACGCGATGACGCTGGTCCTCGCCATCACGATCACCGGCGCGGCGGCGGACGGGCCCGCCGCCGAATTCGACTTGGCCATCGCTGTGCTGCAGAGCCTTCAGGGCCGCGAGACGGCGAACGGCGACAAAGGGCTGCACGGCGGCTACGGCGAGAAGACGTTCCCCTCGCTCCTCAAGACCGTCACCCACATCTTCGAGGACCTGACCAGGGGCTGCGGCCTCACCGAGGGGCTCGGCCGCAAGGGCTGGTGCGTCGAACTGCGGTCTCACGACGGGCATCCGCCCGCCCAGCGGGTCGCCGCCGATCCCCGGCCGTACTACGGGCTGGCGACCAGCGACGAAGGCTGGCGGTTCGTGCCCCGCGAGGTCGCGAGGGAGGCGCTCGGCCCGTCGTGGGGCACGCGCTCGTTCGTCGCCGCCTACCCGATGGCGGGCGGGATCGTCTGCCTCAACAGCAAGGATTCCGACTACGTCGAGCACCAGGACGAGCTGATGCGCGGCCCGTTCGGCGCCGTCGAACCGTACTTCGGCATCGACAGCGAAATCGGCGGGCTCGACCACGGGATGCTCTTCATCCTCGAACGCGTCCTGATCCGGATGGCGCTGGCCGACCAGTGGCTGGCGTCGATGAGGAAAACCGGGAGCCGCACCCGGCTCCTGCGCGGCTCGCTCGACGACATCCTCGAGATGCTGCACTCGGTGCTGCCGCCCGAGGTCGATTCGCTGGAGCGCCGCCTGGTCACCAGCATGGGCGTGGAGCGGATCATCGCCCAGCTCGACCGCCAGGCCGAGGCGATGGACGAGGAGACCCGGTACGCCTACGAGAACACGGTGAGCGCGCGGGTCACGCGGCTCACCGTGGTCACCGTCGTCCTGACGGTCGTCACCATCGTCCTCGGCGTCCTGCAGGTGCTGGTCTCACTCTGACCGGCGGCGCTGTTTGCGGGCGCGTTCGGCGAACAGCAGCCCCACGCCCCCGGCCACCATCAGCGCGCTCACCACCACGTGCATCCCGGACGGGAGCAGGTGGAGCTGGATGAACCAGCTCGGGTCGGTACTGCCCAGCAGCCGGTTGATCAGCCCGCCCCCGCCCTGCACCAGCAGGAGGATTCCCAGTAGTTCGATCATCGTCGAGCCCCTTCCTTGACCCTCTCGTGCTTGGGGGAGAGTTCCTGCCACAGCGGCCCGGTGGCGAACCAGATGGCCGTCACGACCCCCAGCTTCGGCAGCCAGCCCCACAACGGGTCGACCTGGTCGGTGTCGCCGACCATGAAGATCAGCAGGAGCAGCACCCCCGCGGCCAGCCCGCAGGCCAGCACGCATTTGAACCAGTCACGCCATTCGGCGCGCAGCTTCTCCCGGCCCCTCGGCTTGGGCGGCGGTGGCGGCCCGCCCGCGAACCGGTGGGCGAACCGGACGTCGGCCCACTTGATCATCGAATGCCCGAACACGACGCTGAAGCCCAGGTACACCGCGGCCAGGCCGTGCACGAAGTTCGCCGTGGCGCCGTTGCGCAGGTCGATGACCGTCGCGACCAGCACGACGAGGTCGATCACCGGGGTCAGGAGCAGCAGCACGACGCTGGTCCGCTTCAGCTTGAGCAGATAGCGGGCCACGAGGCCGGCGACGATGGCGACCCAGAAACCGATCTCCCCGCCGGCGACCACGGCCGCCATCGGGTTTTCCGCGATGAAGTCCCAGATCTTGTTCACGCCGTAAGCCTCGCCGACCACACCGGTCCTCCGCGTCGGCGTACGGCACGAGATCACCGTCATCAGTTAGTAGGACCCCGCGGCCCGTCCCGGTGTGCTGGGATGGGGCGGTGCCCACGTTCGTCCCGCGCCTGAACCACCTCGCCGAATGGAAACAGGACCTCGTCATCGCCTCCGGCACCTGGGTCCTCGGCGTGCTGGTCTACGTGAGCGGGATGCAGGTGCTCCTGGCGGGTCCCGACGACACGCCACTGTGGATCCGGCTGAGCGAACTGACCGTGCTGTGCGGGCTGGAGATGCTGCGCCGCAAGATCCCGCTGGCGCTGCTCTGCGCGCTGGCCGTGCTCGCCGTGGACATCGCCTTCGGCCCGTCGCTCCCGATCCTCATCGTCTTCACCGACTTCCTGTACGCGACGACGCTCTACGGCTCGCGGCGCACGAGCAGGCTGATGATCGGTGTCGCCGCGATCGGCACCATCGCGGTGGTCTGCCTGGCGCTCATCTTCTCCGCGCAGTGGCGCACGGCGATCCTCGCCGCGTTCGCCCTCCTGCCGTTCCTGGTCACGCCGGTGTGGTGGGCGGCCAACGTGCGCCAGCAGCGGGACATCGCCGACAGCGAACGGGCGAACGCGGTCCAGCTGGCCACGATCGGCGAACTGGACCGGAAGGCCGCCGTCGCGGGGGAACGCTCGAAGATGGCGCGGGATCTGCACGACGTCATCGCCGGGCATCTCTCGGCGATCGCGATCCAGTCCGAGGCCGCGCTGTCGATGGCCACCGTCGACCCGAACCTGTCCAGGAAGGTCCTGGAATCGGTGCGGGAGAACAGTGTGAGCGCGCTCGACGAGATGCGCGCGATGATCGGGCTCCTGCGCGCGGATCCGTCCACCGGGGACACCGAGATCGAACCGACGGCGCCCGCCCGGCTGGCCGAACTGTCCAAACTGGTCGAATCCGCGCGGGCGAGCGGGCTGAAGGTCGAGATCGGGTCCACCCCTGGCCAGTACTCCCTGCCCGCCGCGGTCGACCTGACCGCGTACCGGATCGCGCAGGAAGCGCTCACCAACGCGGCCAAACACGCCGCGGGGGGCCGGGCCGTGCTCGACATCCGCGCCGACGGAGGCATACTCACCGTCGAGGTGCGCAACGATCTTCGTCCCGGCTCCGGCTCGGGTGACGACGGCGGGACCGGACTCGGCCTGCTGAACATGCGGGAACGCGCCGCCGCGGTGGGCGGCACTCTCGCCGCCGGGCCGTCCGGCGGCGGCTGGCTGGTCCGTGCCGAACTTCCTCTGGAGGGGTCTTGAGCGACGGGAACATCAAGGTGCTGGTCGCCGACGACCACGGCGCCATCCGCGCCGGGTTGATGATGATCCTCGGCAACGCCGAGGGTATCGAGGTGGTCGGCGAAGCGGCGGACGGCGCCACCGCCGTCCGCCAGGCGAAGGCGCTGAAACCGGACGTCGTGCTGATGGACGTGCGCATGCCCGGCGTCGACGGCATCGCGGCCACGCGGGAGCTGACCGCGGAGGGACTGTGCGAAGTCCTCGTGCTGACGACCTTCGATCTCGACGAGTACGTCCACGCCGCGCTGCGGGCGGGTGCGGCCGGGTTCCTGCTGAAGTCGGTGGAGGCGTCACGGCTGATCGAGGCGGTGAAACTGGTCGCGGCGGGCGAAGGAGTGCTCGCCCCGCAGGTCACGCGGAAGCTGATCGCCGCCTTCGCCGCCGGGGCCCGCGAGCCTTCGCTGGTCCCCGACGGGCTCGAAGACCTGACCGAACGCGAGCGCGAAGTGCTGGCGTGCCTGGGCGGCGGCCTGTCCAACGCGCAGATCGGGACCCGGCTGCACATCGGCGAGACCACGGTGAAGACGCACGTGTCCCGCGTGCTGACGAAGCTGGAACTACGGTCGCGGGTGCAGGCGGCGATCCTCGCGCAGGAGAACGGCGTCGTACTGGAGGGGTGATGGCTCCAGGTGGTCGTGAGTGGCGATTCGGGTTAGAACACGAATCGCCACCCCCAACCACCCTGACCCACCCACCTGTGAGGTGGGAAGTGAGCTTCTCGTGTGACCCCTCCC
>NZ_JBWKEC010000015.1:0-60042 GCF_056435645.1 Amycolatopsis sp. NPDC043889 | reverse complement strand
GACGATCCTCGAAGAGAAAAGTGGTGTCGTAGGGGGGGGGGGCGGCCCCGGGGTGGTCGGGGGGGGGGGTTGGGGGGAAAACACGACCCCCCCCCCACGACCACCTGGACCCACCGATCTGCGAGGTGGACGGTGATCTTCTAGCGTGACCCTTCATGCGGCGAACTCTGGACGTGGACGCGGTCCTGAAACGGCAGGACTCGGGTGAGCTGAAACGCCGGCTGCACGGGCGCGATCTCATCGGGTTCGGGGTCGGCATCATCATCGGCACCGGGATCTTCACCCTCGCCGGGGTCGAGGCGAAGTCCCACGCGGGCCCGTCGGTTACGTTGTCGTTCGTGCTCGGTGCCGTCGTGGCCGGGATGGCCGCGCTCTGTTACGCCGAGCTCGCGTCCAGCGTGCCGACGGCGGGAAGCGCCTACACCTACGCCTTCGCGACCCTCGGCGAGACCTTCGCCTGGATCATCGGCTGGGATCTTCTGCTCGAATTCGCCCTCGGCGCGGCCGTCGTGTCGCGTGGCTGGTCCGGCTATCTCGCGAATCTGATGGGGCTCTCCCCCGAGTGGTTCGGCGAAGACGCGAAGGTGAACATAGGCGCGGTCGCGATCATCGCCGTGCTGACCGTGATCGCCGTCCTCGGGATCAAGGAGTCGGCGCGGGTGACGAATCTGCTCGTGCTGGTCAAGGTCGCGGTCTGCGTGCTGATCCTCGCGGTCGGCGTGTTCTACGTCCGCGGCGAGAACCTCACCCCGTTCATCCCGCCCGCCCAGGCGCCGACGGAGATGGCCGGGCCCCTGCATCAGCCGATCGTGCAAGCCGTGCTCGGGCTCGAACAGTCCGTCTACGGGGTCGCCGGGATGGTGACGGCCGCCGCCGTCGTCTTCTTCGCCTACACCGGTTTCGAGGCACTCGCCAACCTCGGCGAGGAGACTGTGAACCCGAAACGCGATCTGCGCGTCGGCATCCTCGGCGCGCTCGGCGTCTGCGCGCTGCTCTACATCGGGGTCTCGCTGGTGCTGACCGGGATGGTGCCCTTCACCGAGATCGACGCGGGCGCCCCGCTCGCCGACGCCTTCGACCGCGTCGGGCAGCACTGGGTGGGCGCGCTGATCTCGCTCGGCGCGGTCACCGGGCTGACGTCGGTGATGATGGTGGAACTGGTGACGATCGGCCGAATCGGGTTCGCGATGGGCCGCGACGGCCTGCTGCCGAAAAAGTTCGGCACGGTGCATCCGCGCTGGGGCACCCCGCACCGGATGACCATCGCCGGCGCGGTGCTGATCGCGGCGCTGGCCGCGTTCGTGCCGATCTCCGAACTCGCCGATATGGTCAGCATCGGCGCGTTGTCGGCGATGATCATCGTCGCGGTGGCCGTCCCGGTGCTGCGGAAACGCCGTCCGGACCTGGAACGCCCGTTCACCGTGCCGTTTTCGCCCTACCTGCCCATCGTGGCGGCGCTGGCGTGTTTCTACCTGATGCTGAACCTGGACGTGATGACCTGGCTGCGGTTCGCCGCGTGGCTGCTGCTCGGCCTGCTGATCTACGTTTTCTACGGACGCACGCATTCCCGGTTCGCGAAGGACGAGATCAGCTCCACAGACCGGCCGTCGTGATCGCGGCGACGGCGGCCTCGGCGTCGCCGTCGTCCACCACGACCAGCATCCGTTTCAGCGCCGCGGCCACCCATTCCACCGGCTGGTCGTGCAATCCGTTGTCCCCCAAGGACGGATAACCGTCCATAATGGACACCAGGGTTCCTTCGGCACCGATCCGCATGCCGGTCGCCAGCACGTGGTGAGCGGCGGACGGGCGCCAGCGGGACGACCACAGCGGCGGGATCCCCGTGTCGAGGTAGTCGAGCAGCGCTCGCGCCGGGGTGTCGTGCGCGCCGAATTCGGCCGGGTCGACCTCCGCGATCAACGCGACGCGCGGCAGATGCCACAGCGCGGCCAGGAGCATGAACAACGACTGCGGTGCCCAGATCCCGCTGGCGGACACGGCGGCGAGCCGTCCGCCCGACAGCGCCCCGATCGCCCGGGACAGGCCTTCGGTCGTGGTGCCGGACAGCGCCGCGACCTCGTCCTGTCCCGCGACGTCGAACCCCGCAGCGCGCAGGGCGGCCAGCGCCGTGAACGGCCCGGCGAGCCCGTCCTTCTGCGGCAGTTCGGCCCGCGCGACGGCGACGAGGTGCTCGCCGCCGGGCAGCCAGCGCCGCCCGGACAGCCCCGTCCGGTCGCCGTCGATTCCGGAGGACATCAGTCTTCGAACGTCCACGACCGCATGACGAACGGCCCGTCGTTCGACGCCCCGGCCGAAGCGTAGGTCGCCAGCGCGGCCTTGTTGTCCGTTTCGACCCCGACCCACATCCCCCGGCAACCACGCTCCCGCGCGATCCCGGCCAGCGCGTCGACGAGGTCGCGGCCGATGCCGCGCCGTTGGTAGTCCGGGCTGACGTCGAGTTCGTTGAGGAACATCTCGGTGCCCTTGTCCGGATGCGTCACCTCGGTGCCGGTGATCATCCCCGCGGGTTCGCCGTCTTCGTAGGCGATCAGGAGATGGTTCTCCGCCCCCGCCAGGAACTTCTCGGACGCGTCCCGTTGCGCGGGCCCGTCGAACAGATGCTGAGCGGCGACGACCTCCTCGACGGTGACTGCCCGCCGGATCTCGGCCACGTGTCCTCCCGGTGTTCGCAACGCCACAGGCTGGTCAGTATCCCGCTCAGGGAGGCGCCGGGCCATCACGTTTGCCCGGCGACCGCAGCGCGACCCCGGCGACGACGGCCAGGGTGCCGATCGCCTCGGGCAGGGTCGGGACCTGCCGGAGCCACAGAAAGCCGACCAGTCCCGCCGTGACCGGCAGCAACGCGAGCAGCAGCGCGAACCGCGCCCGCCCGGCCTTGCGCAGGACCACTTGGTCGAGCGCGTACGGCACGACGGTCGAAAGCACCCCGACCCCGATGCCGAGCAGCAGCAAACGTGGCGAACCCCATACCGCGCCGGTGCCGAGCGCCAGCGGCGACAGCACCACGGTGCCCACGGCGAACCCGACGGCCAGCCCGTCGATCCCGTTCCCGCCGACCGCGACCCGCTTCCCGAGCAGGATGTACCCGGCCCAGGCGGCCGCAGCGCCGAGCGCGAACAGCACGCCGAGCAGGCTGCCTTCGAGCCGGACGTCCGCGATGGCGACCACCCCGGCCGCCACCAGCAGCAGCGCGAAGACGTCACGGCGCGTGCGCGAACCGAACGCCGCCACCACCACGGGCCCGGCGAACTCGAGGGCGACCGCGGTGCCGAGGGGCAGCCGCGCGATCGCCTCGTAGAAGAGCACGTTCATCCCGGCGGTGACGATGCCGAAGGCGCCCGCGAGCAGGAACGCGCGCCCGGTCCACGCCGAGCGGGGTGGCCTGCGCCACGCCAGGAGGACCACCGCCGCCCCGAGACAGCGGAGCCAGGCCACCCCCGCGGGGGAGGCGACCGAAAAGAGACCTACGGCGATGGCCGCACCGGCGTACATGGAAATTCCGCTGAGAACGAACAAGACCGGCGACGGCACGCTCGGAAGACGGTTCCGGACGACTGCGATACCCACCCTCGCATGGTGCCTGACGTGGGAAAAGACGGTTCCACGGGGAGTCGTCTCCCACGTTGCGTGATTACGCTACGGCATCCGAGGTAATTACCAGTGACAAATGAGACACCCGCACGGGAACACTTGCGGGTCGCCAAACGTCTGGAAGAGTGGAAGCACGAACACGGCGGGGCCGGGAACGAACGTTGCCGGCATCAGTGCCGAAGTGGTCGTAGCTGGATCGATGGCACCGGGCCACCGGTGCCGGGACGGAGGGAGACTCCAATGACTTCACCGACGCTCACCCGCCCCGAACTGACCGCTGCCGACCGATGCGACCGGTGTGGAGCTGCAGCCCAGGTTCGAGCCATTCTCAGCACCGGTGGCGAGTTGCTCTTCTGTGGTCACCACGCCCGCGCACACGAAACGAAGCTCAAGGAAATGTCCGCGGACATTCAGCGGTAGCCCACCAGTCCACGACCACCGGCGGCCGGCTACTCCCCAGGGAGAGAGCCGGCCGCCCTTTTTTACGCTTCAAAAACATACAGACAGAATGTATGTTTATTGCCATGACGACCAGCGACCTTCTCGGCGAGGTGCACGAGGCAGACCTCGGCGGCGCCCGCATCCGCTACCGCGACCGCGGCGAAGGCCCTCCCGTGGTCTTCGTGCACGGACTGCTGACCAACGGCCTGCTCTGGCGCAAGGTGGCCCCGGCGGTCGCCGACGCCGGCTTCCGCTGCCTCACGCCGGACTGGCCGCTGGGGTCGCACGAGATCCCGGTCCCGAACGCCGATCTGAGCCCGCCCGGGGTCGCCGCGCTCATCGCGCGGTTCCTCGAAGTGCTCGACCTGGCCGACGTCACCGTGGTCGCGAACGACACCGGCGGCGCGCTCACGCAACTGCTCATGACCACGGACCCGGAACGGGTGGGCCGGGTCGTGCTGACCCCGTCGGACTCCTACGAGCGCTTCCTGCCGCCGCTGTTCGCGGGGCTGAGCCCGCTGGCCCGGATTCCCGGCGGCGTCGGGCTGATGATCCTGGCGCTGCGCTCGCGGTGGCTGCTGAAGACGACGGACTTCCTCTGGCTGGCCAAACACCCGGTCCCGGACCATATCCTCGACGCGTACCTCCTGCCCAGCCGCCGGAGCGCGGAGATCCGCGACGATCTGCGCCGGTTCACCGCGAGCATCGACAACCGGTACACGCTGACCGCCGCCGAGCGGCTGCCCGCGTTCACCAAGCCGGTGCTGCTGGCCTGGGCGCCCGAAGACCGGCATTTCCCGCTGTGGCTGGGCCGCAAACTCGCCGGGGTCCTGCCGAACGCCGAACTGAAGACGATCGAGGACTCCTACGCCTTCGTGCCGGAGGACCAGCCGGAGCGGCTGAGCGGCATGATGGTGGAATTCCTGCGTGCCCACGCCACGACGTAGCCAGACCGAACGATCGCACTCGACGCGGGCCGCGTTGATCGCGGCGGCGCGGACGCTGTTCGCCGAACAGGGTTACGCCGCCGTGCCCGCCGACGAGATCGTCCAGGCGGCGGGCGTCACCCGCGGCGCGCTGTACCACCACTTCGGGGACAAACAGGGCCTGTTCCGTGCCGTGATCGAGCAGATCGAAACGGAGATCACCGAGGAACTGAAGACCGTCCTGCGCGCCACGGACGACCCGTGGGCGGGGGCGCTCGGCGTGCTGAGCCGGTTCCTGGACCTGTGCCTGCGGCCGGAAGTGGTGCGGATCGCGCTCACGGACGCCGTCTCCGTCCTCGGCTGGCAGGAATGGCGGGAGCTGGAGAGCCGGTACGGGCTGGGCCTGATCACGGAGATCCTGGAGGCCGCCGCGGCGGACGGGCTGCTGATCGACGCGCCGATCCCGGAACTGGCGCAGCTGGCGCTGAGCGCCTGCGCGGAGGCGGCGCTGATGATCGCGCACGCTGAAGACCCCGCCGCCGCCAAGGAGAAGTCCCTCGCTGCCCTGGTGGCCCTGCTGTCCGGCCTCGCGCAAGAACGCATTTAGTCCTCTGGATGCGGTCCTTGCGTGTGCAACTACCGCATCCAGAGGACTAAATGCGAGCTAGACGGTGTCCATGATCATCTCGAAGGCGGCTTCGGCGGCACCCAGCAGCTTCACGTCCGCCCCGAGCGCGGAGCTCACGATCTGCGTCCCGCCCACGGCCCGGCTGACCAGGCTCCGCCGCCGGACCTCGGCCGCCACCGACTTCACGACCGAGTCGGGCAGCACGGTGAGCAGGTCGCCGAGCACGACCAACTGCGGGCCGAGCAGGTTGACCACGTTCACCAGGCCCAGCGTCAGCCATTCCGCGAACTCCGACAGCCGCTCCTCGGCCGCGTGCGGATCCCGGCCCAGTTCGCGCAGTTCGAACAGGATCGCCCCGCGCGGGGTGTCCTCCGGCAGGTCGAGCGCGCGGCACAACGCCGCCTCGCCGACCTCGGTCTCCCAGCAGCCGCTGGATCCGCAGTAGCAGGGACGGCCGCCCGGCCGGATCGCCATGTGCCCGATCTCGCCGACGTAGCCCGCGCCGCCGCGCAGCGACGAACCGTCCGCGATGATCCCTCCCCCGACACCGACGTCGGCGGAGACGTACACGGCGTCGGAAGAGCCCCGCGCGGCGCCGCGCAGGTGTTCGGCGATGGCGCCGAGTTCGGCGTCATTGCCGACCAGGACGGGGATGCGCAGCACACCGCCGAGCCGTTCCCCCAGCGCCACATCCGTCCAGCGCAGGTTGGGCGCTTCGTGGACGTGCCCGTCGGCCCGGCGGACGACGCCGGGCACGGACACCCCCGCGGCGATCGGCTGCACACCGAGGTCGCCCGCCAGCACGGTGGTCGACTCGATCACGTGCGTGATCACCTCGTCGGCTTCCCGCGTCCGGCCGTGGAGGTTCCAGCTGTTGCGCCCGAGGATCTGGCCGCCGAACCCGACCAGCGCGATCGCCACGTGTTCGACCTGGAGGTCGACCGCGAGCACCACCGCCGCGTGCGGCTGCGGCAGGACCAGGAGCGAGGGGCGGCCCGCCCCTCGACCCGGCCTCGGGACCCGCTCCTCGACGACACCCGCTTCCGCGAGGCCGTCGACGAGGGTCTTGATGGTGCTGCGGTTGAGCCCCAGCTCGGTGGCGAGGGTCGCCCTGGTGCTCGGGCCGCTGACGTGCAGCAACCGGAGCAAGGTCGTGCGGTTGTGCCTGCGCACCTCGTCTGGTCGTGCAACGGGTGTGCTGGTCACGGGCTTCATCATTCCATGCGGACTCAGCGCGGCGACGCAGCCGCGCGGCGCCGGGACAGCGCGTCGACCGTGGCCGCGAGAAGCAGCACCAGACCGGTGACGATGTTGACCACCGCCGCCGACTGCTTCAGCAGGCCGAGCGCGTTCTCCACGACCGCCAGCACGAGGCCACCGATCACCGCGTCGACGACCCGGCCCTTGCCGCCGAACAGCGACGTGCCACCGATGACGGCGGCGCCGACCGCGAACAGCAGCGTGTTGAGGCCACCGGCCTGCGGGTCGACCGAACCGACCTTCGACGAGTAGACGATCGCGCCGACCGCCGCCACCGCCGAGCAGATGACGAACACCGAAGCGCGGATCTTCTCGACGTTGATACCGGCGCGGCGGGCCGCCTCGCGGTTGCCGCCGACGGCGTAGATGTGACGGCCGTACTGGGTGCGGTTGAGCACGTACGTGCCGAGCACCAGCAGGCCGAGCACGATCGGCACGACGTACGGGACACCGGAGATGACGATGTTCGGGTTCGGCGCGCGGTTCAGCGTCAGCAGATAGGTCGCGATCGCGGCGACCACGGCGATAGCGCCGACCTTGAACAGCACCATCGGCGTCGGCTGCGTGACCAGGCCGCGTTTGAGCCGCGAGAAGTGCTGTCCCAGTGTCACCGCGGCGAACCCGCCCGCGGCGATCAGGAAGAGGACCCAGCTGCCCACAGTGGACAGATTGCCGTTGGCGACCTTGAACAGCACGTCCGAGGTGCTGATGCCGAGCGTGCCGCCCTCACCGATGAACTGGAGGATGACCCCTTGCCAGGCCAGGAAGAGCGCCAGCGTCACCACGAACGAGGGCATCCCGATCTTGGAGACGAGGAAACCGGTGAGGACACCGATCGCGCCACCGACGCTGATCGCGAGCAGCATCTCGATCCACGGGTTCGCCGCGGTTCCCGAGAGCACGAGCGCGATGGCGAGCACGGCGAATCCGACACCCGCCCAGATCCGCAGGACCACACCGAGCAACGCGGCGATCGCGAGTACCACGAGGAACGCGATGAACACGCCGTTCCCCATACCGCCCAACAGGTTTCCGTTGCGCACGTAGTGCATCGCCAGCACCGCGGCGGTGACCCCGGACGCGGTGCCCGCGGAAAGGTCGATCTCTCCGAGCAGCAGCACGAACACGATGCCCATCGCGATGATCGCCTTGCCCGCGCCTTGGGCCATCAGGTTCGCGATGTTGTTCATCGTCAGGAAGGTGTCCGACAGCGAGGCGAACACGATCACCAGCACGAGCAGGCCGAGCAGCGCCGGGAGCGACCCCAGCTGTCCCGCCTTGAGCCGGGAGAGGTAGTCGCCGACGGCCTCGCGTGTCGACATCGATGTCGTGTCGATGCCGAAGTCCGTGATGGCCGCCGACGGGTTGAGCGCGGCGGCCGTCGGCTTGCCCCCCTCCGGCGAGGCGGGCTTTGCAGGTGTCTCAGTCATTTCCGGTTCTTTCTCGCCTCGGATCAGAGGACGGCGGCTTCGGGGCGGGCAAGGCCGAGGTCGCCGGAGCGACCGGCGGTGATCAGTTCCACGACCTGGCCGTGGGTGACGTCCTTGGTGTGCACCTCGGCGACGAGACGGCCGAGGTAGAGCACCGCGATACGGTCGGCGACCTCGAAGACGTCGGCCATGTTGTGGCTGATCAGCACGACGCCGAGACCTTGTTCGGCGAGGCGGCGGACGAGGTCGAGCACCTGGCGGGTCTGCGCGACACCGAGCGCGGCGGTCGGCTCGTCGAGGAGGACGACCTTCGAGTCCCACAGGACGGATTTGGCGATCGCGACGGTCTGCCGCTGCCCGCCGGAGAGGGCCGAAACGGGCGTACGGACCGATTTCACGGTGCGGACCGACAGCGACGCGAGCGTCTCGCGGGCGGCCTTCTCCATGCTGGCCTCGTCGAGCAGCCATTTGCTGCCGCGTTCGCGGCCGAGGAACATGTTCTGCACGATGTCGAGGTTCTCGGCCAGCGCGAGGTCCTGGTAGACGACCTCGATCCCCAGATCCGCGGCGTCACGCGGGCCGTGGATGTTCACCTGCTTGCCCTGGAACGTCACCGTTCCCGAGTCGTAGCCGTGGATCCCGGCGATCGACTTGACCAAAGTGGACTTGCCGGCACCGTTGTCGCCGACCAGCGCGGTGACCTCGCCGGCGCGCACGTTGAAGTCCACGTCGTGGAGGACGTGGACCGGCCCGAAGCTCTTGTTCAGCTGCTTCAGTTCGAGGATGGGTTCACTCATGGGGGTTCTCCCGGCTGGGTACCGGGCCGGTGCGCGCTGTCGGGAGAACGCACCGGCCCGGTCGTCTGGATTGAACGGGTCAGGAGATACCGAGCTGCGTGCACGCCGCGGCCAGGTCGCCGCCGCAGATCTCGGCCGCCTTGACGTAGCCCTGCGTCACGACCTCCTTGACACCGTCCTTGGTGGTCATCTTCGGCTCGAGGAGCACGGACTTGACCTCGCGGTTGCCCTTCGGGTCCTTCGCCTTGCCGGTGGCCAGCGCGTCGGCACCCGCCTTGTCGCCCTTGGCCAGCAGCACGGCGAGCTTCGCCGCGGCTTCGGCCTCTTCCTTGATCGGCTTGAAGACGGTCATGTACTGGTCGCCGCGCAGGATCGCCATGAGGCCGTCCGCGGTGGCGTCCTGGCCGGTGACCGGGACCTTGCCGTTGAGGCCGTTCTTCTTCAGCACGGTGATGACCGCGCCGGCGAGACCGTCGTTCGCGGCGACGACGCCGTCGACCCTGCCCTTGTTGTCGGTCAGGATCTGCTCGAAGGTCTGGCCGCCCTTCTGGTTGTCCCAGTTGTCGATGGCCTGTTCCCGCACGAGCTTCAGGTCGCCGCTGGCGAACTTCGGCTGCAGCACGGACTTCTGGCCGTTGGCGAACAGCGTCGCGTTGTTGTCGGTCGGGGCACCCTCGATCATGACGACCTCGGCGCCCTTCTTGTCCTTCAACGCGTCGGCGAGGCCTTGGCCCTGCAGCTGGCCGACCTTCTCGTTGTCGAACGAGACGTAGTAGTCGGAGCTGCCGCCGAGGTTGAGGCGGTCGTAGTCGATCGTCGGGATGCCCGCGGCCTGCGCCTTGCGGGCGACCGCCGCGCCGACCTCGCCGTTGATGGCGGCGATGATCAGGACCTTGACGTTCTGCGCGATCATGCCGTCGGCCAGCGTGGTGAACTTCTGGACGTCGCCCTGGGCGTTCTGGACGTCGGCGTCGAAGCCCGCGTCCTTGAGCGCCTTGGTCAGGAACGGCTTGTCGAAGGACTCCCAGCGCGCCGAAGTGGCGGTCTCCGGCAGGATGACGCCGACCTTGCCACCGGCGGCGGCGCCGCCCGGGGCGGGGGCGGACTGCGAGGAGTTGCCGCTGCCCGAGTCTGCGGTGTTGGCACCACAGGCGGAGAGCACCAGGCCGGCGCCCACCGTCGCGGCGAGGAGGGTAAGGGTTCTGCTGCGCATCCTCGTTCCTTCCGGATCTTGCTCGCGGGCGGCGATCCTGAGGGACCGGTCGCACCATCGCGCATATGTTGTGGGCGACAACATATGCCGCCGAACGGGTTTCGCGGAAGACGGCTGAATCGATTAAGCCTCATCAAATGGACACGGTTTGGCAACGTGGCCGTAGCAAGACGTATGAAGTCTAGGTGCGCTGACGGTGTGACCGCCACCACTCACCCAGCGTGATCGGAGCGGCTCGGGTTCTCTGCCCCGAACGCTATGAAAGGTCCTTTCCTTGCAAATTTTGCAAGGAAAGGACCTTTCATAGCGCTTGCTACGGGACTACTACCAGGAACGCAGCGTGACGATCCGCTCTTCCAGCTGCTCCACCGAAGCCATCGCGGTCGGCGGCCCGCCGCAGACCCGGCGCAGTTCGTTGTGGATCGCGCCGTGTGGCTTCTTCGTCCGGTGGTGGTGCACGCCCACCAGGGCGTTCAGCTCCTTGCGCAAGCTGCCGAGCCGCTCGCTGACCGACTGCGGCCGCGCGACCGGCGCGGCCTCCTCGGCCTTGGGCTTGCGCCGCTTCTCGTCGGAGAGCTGCTCCTCCTGCCGCTTCCGCAGCAGGGCGCGGACCTGGTCCGGTTCGAGCAGCCCCGGCAGGCCGAGGTACTCCTGCTCCTCGTCGGAACCGGAGAACACCGCGGTGCCGAAGGAGTTGCCGTCGTAGATGACCTGGTCGAGCTCGGCGGAGGCGCCCAGCGAGGTGAACGCCTTCTCCTCCTCGCCCGGCTCGTCCTCGGTGCGGTTGGCCTGGGCCAGGAGCTCGTCGTCCCAGCCCTCCTTCTCACGGTGCGGCTTGCCGAGGACGTGGTCGCGCTGCGCCTCCAGCTCACTGGCCAGTTCCAGCAGCACCGGCACACTCGGCAGGAACACCGAAGCCGTCTCGCCGGGCTTGCGCGAACGCACGTACCGGCCGATGGCCTGCGCGAAGAACAGCGGGGTCGACGCGCTCGTGGCGTAGACGCCGACCGCCAGCCGCGGCACGTCGACGCCTTCGGACACCATCCGGACCGCGACCAGCCAGCGGTCGGTCGAATCGGAGAACTCCTTGATCCGGCCGGACGCCTTGGGGTCGTCGGAGAGGACGACCGTCGGGTTCTGGCCGGAGATGCGCTGCAGGATCTTGGCGTAGGCGCGCGCGGAGTCCTGGTCGGTGGCGATCACCAGACCTCCCGCGTCCGGGATGCCGTTGGCGCGAAGCTGCGTGAGGCGTGTGTCGGCGGCCTGCAGCACCGACGGGATCCACTCGCCCGCCGGGTCGAGCGCCGTGCGCCAGGCCCGCGCGTTCTGTTCCGCGGTCAGCGGCTCGCCGAGCCGCGCGGTGAACTCCTCCCCCGCGCTCGTGCGCCAGGAGGCCTCGCCGGAGTAGGCGAGGAAGACGACCGGCCGCACCACGCCGTCGGCGAGCGCGTCGGCGTAACCGTAGGAGTGGTCGGCCTTGCTGCGCTGGAAACCCGAGCCGTCGGGTTCGTAGGTGACGAACGGGATCGGCGAGTCGTCGCTGCGGAACGGCGTCCCGGTCAGCGCGAGACGGCGGACGGCGGGCGTGAACGCCTCCCGGACCGCGTCACCCCAGGACTTCGCGTCACCGCCGTGGTGGATCTCGTCCAGGATGACCAGGGTCTTGCGGTTCTCGGTGCGCACACGGTGCAGCGTCGGATGCGCGGCGACCTGCGCGTAGGTCACCGCTACACCTTGGTAGTCACGCGAGGTGACGCCGGTGCCGTTGCGGAAGTTCGAGTCGATCGCGATACCGGCGGCCGCGGCCGAGGCGGCCCACTGGTGCTTCAGGTGTTCCGTCGGCGCGACGATGGTGATCCGCTCGACGGTCCGGTCGCTCAGCAGCTCGGCGGCGATCCGGAGACCGAACACCGTCTTGCCCGCGCCCGGCGTCGCGACGGCCAGGAAGTCCTGCGGTTTCTTCGTGAGGTACTTCGTCAGCGCACGCCGCTGCCAGGCACGCAGCGGCCGGGCGGTGCTGTCCTTCGCCGCGGGAGGCGCGCCCAGCTCGCCCCGATCGCGTTCAACCGTTCCCGACATGCAGGTTCCCCTCCTCCCTCACCCGAAACGCCTGGTCATCCACCCTGACACAAGCGAAAACCCCCACTTGGGTATCCGGCCGCGACGCCGGCGCCTGAGGTGAGGGCACTCGGGGGAGCCTACCTCGCGGGCCACTGGAACGCCGGAAGCGCCACCCCCGTTGTCGGGTTACTCACCCGAAAACCCAGGGGTGGCGAGCCGAATGGCGCGGCATGGACCATGCTGGACACCGTCAAGGGCGCTCGGCGCCGTCGGAGGAGCTGCATGAGCGAGGAGAACGGCCGTCCGGACACGGCCGCCGAGGTCGCGAAGGGCCGCAGGGGTCCGTTGCGCCTGCTCAGCCGCACGCTCAGCAAGGCGTGGGACGGCAACATCTTCTCCGAGGCCGCCGAAGCCGCGTTCTGGCAGACGCTCTCCCTGCCGCCACTGCTGCTGGGACTCCTCGGTTGCCTCGGCTTCGTCGGCGACTGGTTCGGCCAGGAGGTCGTGACCGCGGTCCACGATCGGATCATCACCTTCAGCAAGACGATCTTCAGTGACAACGCCGTCCACGACATCATCGAGCCGACGGTCAACAGCATCCTGTTCGTCGGCAAGGGCGAAATCGTCTCCGTCGGCTTCCTGATCTCCCTGTGGGCGGGTTCGTCGGCGATGTCGTCGTTCGTCGACGCCATCACCGTGGCACACGACCAGTACGGCGTCCGCAACGACGTGTGGCAGCGGATCTTCGCGCTGCTGCTGTACCTGGCCGGGCTGGTCATCCTGGTGGTCGGGCTGCCGCTGCTGGCGATCGGGCCGGACCTGCTCCCCCAGTTCTTCCCCACCGACTGGCGCGACACGGTGTCGTACTGGGTCGGCACGCTGTACTACCCGGTGCTGGCCGTGATGATCGTGCTCGCGCTGACGACGCTGTACAAGCTCGCCCTGCCGCGCAGGCTGCCGTGGCACCGGGGGCTGCCGGGCGCGATGCTCGCCATGGTCGTGTTCCTGCTCTCCAGTATCGGGCTGCGGATCTACCTGAACTGGATCACCAAGACCGGCTACACCTACGGCGCGCTCGCCGCGCCGATCGCGTTCCTGTTGCTGATGTTCTTCATCGGGCTCGCGGTGGTCGGCGGCGCGTACTTCAACAGCGCGATCCAGGAACTGTGGCCCGCCAAGGCGACGAAACGGCAGCGCCGGAAATGGCGGCGGCTGGAAATGGAACGCGCGAACGAACGGATCCGCGCCGAAGAGGGCCGCAAACTGTGGGAACGGACGACGGTCCCGCTCCGCCGTCCCCGCCAGAACGGCGATTCCCCGGACAGTGACGCCGAACACGTGCGGGAACAATCGGTGAACGAAGAAACGCAGAGCGAAGCCGATCAGGTGACGGAACGGCGAAATTGAGCGGGACCTTATCCCGAAGTCGTACTCCGATTCCACCCGTGGTGTGAATCCACTCCACCCCCCGCCATGAAAGGCTCGCGGTAACCCGCCCGTCCCGAGCCATTTCCTGGGGGATACCGCCATGTCCACGCTGGCCAGACTCAGCCTGCGCAACCGAAGTCTCATCGGGCTGCTCGCCCTGGTGGTGATCGGCTTCGGCGCCTTCGCCCTGCCACAGCTGAAGCAGCAGCTGTTCCCGTCACTGCAGTTCCCGCAGGCGCAGATCATCACGCCGTACGCGGGCGCGTCACCGGACGCGGTGGACCGTCAGGTCACCGAGCCGCTCGAAGGCGGGCTGCAGGGGTTGAAGGGGCTCGAAGAGCTGAGCTCGACGTCGTCGGAGGGGCTGTCGCGGATCACCGCGCAGTTCGAGTTCGGCACGGACATCGACGCGGCGGTCGGGCAGATCCAGCGCGTCGTCGACGGGCTGAAGGCACGGCTGCCGCAGAACAGCGAGCCCTCGGTGTCGGCGGGATCCACCGACGATCTCCCGGTCGTGCTGCTCGCCGCCGGGACCACCGGTGACCCGCAGGCGCTCGCGCCCGCGCTGACCGGGGAGGTCGCGCCGGAACTGCGGAAGATCGACGGTGTCCGCGAGGTCGAGGTGACCGGTGCGCGGCAGCCGCGGGTCACCATCGCGCTGGACTACGCGAAACTGGCCGCCGCGGGGGTGGACCCGTCGTCGATCGCCACCACGCTGCAGACCGCCGGTGCGGCCGTCCCGGCCGGGACGCTGACCGAAGGCGACAAGACGCTCACCGTCCAGGTCGGCGGCGGACCGACCACAGTGGACACGATCAAGAACCTTTACCTGACGCCGTCGCAGCCGTCGCGTCCCGGGGCGCCGGCGGGCAAGCCGGTGAAGCTCGGTGATGTCGCGGACGTCCAGGCCGGCTTCGCGCCGCCGACCTCGATCACGCGCACCAACGGCAAGCCGAGCCTCGGGCTCTCGATCACGATGGTGGAGAACGGGAACGCGGTCGCGATCTCGGAATCGGTGCGGGACAGGCTGCCCGAGCTGTCGAAGAAGATCGGCGCCGAGATGAGCGTCGTGTTCGACCAGGGCACCCCGGTCAAGGACGCGATCAGCGGCCTGACCACCGAAGGGCTGCTCGGGCTGGCGTTCGCGGTCGTGGTCATCCTGCTGTTCCTGATGTCGGTGCGCTCCACCCTGGTGACGGCGGTGTCGATCCCGCTTTCGGTGGTCGTGGCGCTGCTGGCGTTGTGGACCGGCGATCTCTCGCTGAACCTGCTCACCCTCGGCGCGCTCACCATCGCCATCGGACGGGTGGTCGACGACTCGATCGTGGTGCTGGAGAACATCAAACGACATCTGGCGTACGGCGAGGAGAAGCAGCGCGCGGTCCTCGACGGCGTGCGCGAGGTCGCGGGCGCGGTGACGTCGTCCACCCTCACCACGGTCGCGGTGTTCCTGCCGATCGCCTTCGTGGGCGGGTTCGTCGGCGAGCTGTTCTCGCCGTTCGCGATCACGGTCACCGTGGCGCTGCTGGCGTCCCTCCTGGTGTCGCTGACGATCGTGCCGGTGCTCGCGTACTGGTTCCTCAAGCCGCCCAAGGCGCCGGCGGACGAACGCGAGGCCGAGCTCACGCGCCAGGCCGCCGAGGACAAGGAACGCCGCGGGCTGCTGCAGCGCGGGTACGTTCCGGTGATCCGGTTCGCCACCAGGCGCCGCGTCACCGTGGTCCTGTTGGCATTGATCATCTTCGGGGGCACGGTCGGGCTGGCCTCGCAGCTGAACACCAACTTCCTCGACCAGTCCGGTTCGACGACGCTGAGCCTTTCGCAGAAGCTCCCGCCCGGCACCAGTTCCGAGGCCAAGGAGAAGGCCGCCGGCGCGGTGGAGCAGGCGCTCGCCGCCGAACCCGCCGTCGAGACCTACCAGGTGAGCATCGGCGGAGGCGGCTTCTTCGGTGGCGGCGGGACGGCGACCGGCATCCAGGTCACCGTCGCCAAGGACACCGACCTCGACGCGCTCTCCGAGCGGTTGCGAGGCAAGCTCGACAAGCCGGAGCTCGGCGAGGTCAAGATCGGTGCGGAGGCGAGCGGGTTCAACTCGGACCAGGTCTCGATCACCGTCACCGCTCCCGACGAGGCCGCCTTGAAACCGGCCGCCGAGCAGGTCCGCCAGGCGCTGTCCGGCGTTCCGGACCTGACCGAGGTGACCAGTGACCTCGCGCAGGGTTCGCCGCGCGTGCAGGTCGAGGTCGACGCCGCCAAGGCCGCCGCGAGCGGGCTTTCGGCGACCACGATCGGCCAGATCGCGAACCAGGCCATCGCCGGCCGCACGGTGACCCAGCTGCCGGTCGACGGTCAGCGCACGGACATCGTGCTGCGAGCGGGCACGGCCCCGGTGTCGGTCGACGCGGTCAAGGCGCTGCCCATCCCGAGCGCGACCGGCGTGGTGCGGCTGGACTCCGTCGCCACCGTGTCCACAGTGGACGGGCCGGCCGCGGTGCACCGCACCTCGGGCGAGCTGAGCACCACGGTCACCGCCAAGAACACCGGCGCGGACCTGGCCGCCACCACGCGGGCCATCCAGTCCAAATTGGACGGACTGACCTTCACCGGCGGCGCGGCGTACAAGCTCGGCGGGGTCAGCGAAGACCAGCAGGAGGCCTTCGGGAACCTGTTCCTCGCGCTGCTGGCCGCGGTCGCGATCGTCTATCTGATCATGGTGGCGACGTTCCGCAGCCTGATCCAGCCGCTGATCCTGCTGGTGTCGATCCCGTTCGCGGCGACCGGCGCGATCGGGCTGCTGCTGGCCACCGGGACCGCGCTGGGGCTGCCCGCGCTGATCGGGATGCTGATGCTCGTCGGCATCGTGGTGACCAACGCGATCGTGCTGATCGACCTGATCAACCAGTACCGGGCTTCGGGGATGAGCGTCGCCGACGCCGTCGTCGAAGGCGGCAGGCGACGGCTGCGGCCGATCCTGATGACCGCGGCGGCGACCATCTTCGCGCTGGTCCCGATGGCGCTCGGGCTGACCGGACAGGGCGGGTTCATCGGGCAGCCGCTGGCGATCGTGGTCATCGGCGGGCTGGTCAGCTCGACCCTGCTGACGCTGATCCTGGTGCCGACGCTGTACACGATGGTCGAGACGCGGAAAGAGAAGCGCCGCGCGAAGAAGGACGCCCGGCGGTCCTCGGCCCCGGCCACCGAGACGCTGACCCCGGAGCCGGCTTCGTAGACCTGGGGGGTGGGGGGAGGAAGGCACGCCGGGGCCTGGGTGGGCGCCCGGCGTGCCTTTCGCCGCTTCGCACTTAGCCGGCTAAATGCCACCGGTCACGTGCTTGGAGCCGGAACTCGCGTGCTTGGGGACGTGACTCGCGTGCTTGGAGCCGGTACGCGTCCAAGCACGCGAGTTCCGCCTTCAAGCACGCGAGTTCCGGCTCCGAGCACGGGTGTCACGCCTTCCGGAACCGCCACGTCTTGCTGTCGAAGGCCACGCACCACGAGGGCGAAAGCATGACGACCCGCAGGGTGCCGTCGGCGGCGACGTCGATGCCCTCGGTCTCGAAGTTCCCGCTGCACATGCTCTTCAGCGGGAGCTGCCCCAGCGACGTGACCCGCCCGGTCACATCCGAACCGGACAGCGCGCCGGAAAGGTCGACCTGCAGCAGCGGCTTCGTGGTCCCGAACAGTGCGCCCTCGGGGTCGTCGGACGCACACAGCAGCCGGGTCGCGGTGACGAAGTCGCAGCCCTGGATGTCCCGCACCGGCTTGTCGAGCCGGATCGCGGACGCGTACGGCAGGTTCGCCGACGGGTTCGTATGCGCGACGCCGGGCATCGGGTGCACGAGGAGCCGGTCCATCGTGCCCCACTCACCGGCCACCATCCAGCGGGCGTCAGGGGTCACGGCGGCGAACGAGTTGTTGTTCGCCTCCCACGACTCCAGCGTGTGCGTGTAGTTCGCCCAGGTCCCGTCGGGCGACTCGACGCGGAAGAGTTTCGCTCCCCTGTCGTCGCGCTGGTACGGCTCGACGTACCAGCCCCGCGCGGAGCCAGGGTCTCCGACGTGGTTCCAGCCCTGGGACGACAGGTTCACGGGAACGGTCGCGATCCCGGTGTAGCGGTAGATCGTCCCGGACGGCCGTTCGATGGTGGCCAGGCCCTGGCCCTCGTCGAGCGGGCGGGCGTTGTCCGAGCCGACAGTGGTCCAGCCTGTGACGGCTTGGGCGGCGGCGGGTGAGAACACCGCGACCAACGCGGCGATGGCGAGCACGATCCCGGTTCTACGCATGAAGGCTCCGTCCCGGCGGGTTTTCGCTGGCGCGTACTGATTACCAGCGAAGACCGGGACGGGCAGCCACCATGTGAAGGATTTTCAGATTTTGTCCGGTTTCGGACACCGGACGGACACTCAGTCGCCCGGCTTGAGACCGTCGTAGATCTTCTTGCAGTCCGGGCAGACCGGCGAACCGGGCTTCGCCGACTTCGTCACCGGGAAGACCTCACCGCACAGCGCCACCACGTGCGTGCCCATGACCGCGCTTTCGGCGATCTTGTTCTTGCGCACGTAGTGGAACATCTTCGGCGAATCGTCGTCGGTGCCGTCGGTGCCCTCGGGACGGGTATCCGGCTTCGGAAGGGTCTGTGTACTCACCCCTCCATAATGCCCCAAATCCTCCTGCGCACACCGACGACCTGGCAGGATCTCGCCCATGTTCCAGAAGGTGCTCGCGACGTTCGGCTCGGGCGGGGCGAAGATCGACGCCCGGCTGCTCGACCGCACGGTCTCCCCCGGCCGCCCGTTGCGCGGCGAGGTCCTGCTGCTCGGCGGCGAAGTCGATCAAGAGATCAACGGCCTCTCGGTGAAGCTGCTCGCCAGGGTCACCCTCCCGGACGAACGCCGCCCTGGCGTCGAGGACCTCGAGTTCGGCACTCAGCAGCTGGCGGGCAACGAGCGGATCGGGCCTGGGCAGCAGGTCCGCATCCCGTTCGAGGTGGCCCTGCCCTGGGAGACACCGATCTCCAGCGTCTTCGGCAAGCCACTGAACGGGATGGCCGTCGGCCTCCAGACCTGCCTCGACATCGCCAACTCCGTGACCGACCCGGTCGACGTCGACGGCGCCGCGATCGAGCCGCTGCCCGCGCAGAAACGGATCTTGGACGCCTTCAGCCGGATCGGCTTCGTCTTCCGCGAGGCCGTGCTGGAACGCGGCCGGATCAACGGCGCCGTCCAGCAGCTCCCGTTCTTCCAGGAGATCCGCTTCACCCCTTCGCCGCGGTTCGCGCCCGTCTTCACCTCGGTGGCGGTGACCTTCCTGTCCTCGCCGTCGGAGACGCAGGTCGTGCTGGAGGTGACCAAACGGGTCCGGGTGTCCAAGAGCGGCGGGTTCGGCGGACGCGGCCAGGAGTTCCTCGGCCTGTTCAAGGTCGACCACGCGGCGCTCGACCGGGTCAACTGGGAGCCACAGCTCGAAGGATGGCTGCACGAGGTGGCCAAGGCGCGCGGGATCTTCGACTGATGGACTGGCCCACCGCGATCACGAGGCTCGGCGGCGATCACCGGATCGCCGCCGTCGCGTGGAACGACCTCGAAACCCGCTACGCCGAACCGCATCGCCGATACCACGATCTCCGGCACGTCACGGCCGTCGCCCACGACAGCGGCGACCTCGCCGTCGCCTTCGGCCTGGGCGCCCGCGAACGCGCCCTCGTCGCCATCGCCGCCTGGACGCACGATGTCGTGTACGACGCCCGTCCCGGCGAGGACGAACGGGCGAGCGCGGCCTGGACGCGGGACGAACTCACCAACGCCGGCGTCCCCGAAGCGGATGTCGAGCGCGCCGGAGAGCTGGTCCTGAGCACGATCCATCACGCCGCCCCGGACGACGACCTCCTCGCCACGGCGCTGCTCGACGCCGACCTCGCGATCCTCGGCGCCACACCGGAGCGTTACGAGGAGTACGCGAGCGGTGTCCGAGAGGAGTACTCGATCTACTCCGACGAGGACTGGCGGGCGGGACGCGCGACGGTGCTGGAGAACCTGCTGGCCAGGCCGCGGCTGTATCGCAGCGACATCGCGCGGGCACGCTGGGAGAGCAAGGCGCGCGAGAACCTCGCGAACGAACTGACCCGATGGCGTGACGCGGACCCACATCACCGATGATGTTCGTTCGTGACTCCGCAACTGTCCCTTCACGAAGAGGTCGCCTCCGCCCTCGCCGCCGGTGACCCCGTCGTCGCGCTGGAGAGCACCATCCTCTCCCACGGTCTCCCGCCCGGCCGCAACCTCGACGTCGCCCGGCGGCTGGAGAACATCGTGCGCGACGGCGGCGCCGTCCCCGCGACCATCGCCGTCCTCGACGGCGTCCCGCTGATCGGCCTCACCGGCGAGCAGCTTGAACGCGTCTGCGCGCCCGGCGCGGACCTGGACAAGCTCTCCCTGCGCGACATCGGCCCGGCCGTCGGCCTCGGGCGCTCCGGGGCCACGACGGTCGCGAGCACCGCGGCGCTGGCCGCCGCGGCCGGAATCGGCATGTTCGCCACCGGCGGGCTGGGCGGCGTGCACCAGGGCGCGGCGCGGAGCTGGGACGTCTCGGCGGATCTCGGCGTCCTCGCGAAGGTGCCGACCACGGTCGTCTGCTCCGGGGTGAAGTCGGTGCTCGACATCGCCGCGACACTCGAAGTGCTGGAGACCAACTCCGTACCGGTGCTGGGCTACCGCACCGGCGAGTTCCCCGCGTTCTACCTCCGCTCGTCCGGCTTCGAGGTGCCGTGGCGGGTCGACGACACCGCGCAGGCCGCCTCGGTCATCGCCGCCCACCGGGCGCACGCGGATTCCGGTGTCCTGCTCGCGAACCCGATCCCGGAAGCGTCCGAAATGGACAAGGAACTGCACGACCGGCTGCTCGCCGAAGGGCTGGAACTGCTGAAATCGCGAGGGGTGCACGGCAAGGACGTCACCCCGGTGCTGCTGGAGCACTTCCACACCGCCAGCGAAGGCGTGAGCCTCGACGCGAACGAGGCGCTGGTGCTGTCCAACGCGGAACTGGCCACCGAAGTGGCCGTCGCGCTCGCCGGGAACGGCGCGTGAGCGGCATCGTCGTCGTCGGCGACGTCGGCCTCGACGTGGTCGCGCGGCACGAAGGCCCCATCCCGCACGGCGGCGACATCCGTGCGAAGGTCCACTTCACCAGTGGCGGCGCGGGCGCGAACACCGCGCTGTGGCTGCGGGCCGAGGGCACGGAGACCACGCTGGTCGCGCGGATCGGGGACGATTCCGGCGGCCGCATGGTGAAGAGCGAACTGGAAGCGGCGGGCGTCCGCTGCGAGTTCGCGGTGGACCCCGAGGAACCGACGTTCTGCGTCGTGGTGCTCGTCGACGGCGCCGGTGAGCGGAGCATGCTCGCCGACCGCGCCGCCAACGCGAAGTTCAGTCCCTCAGACATCACCGAGGCGGCCCTGAGCGGGGCGAGCCACCTGCACCTCTCGGGTTACGTCCTGCTGTACCCGTCGTCACGGCCGGCCGCGCTCGCCTCCCTGGCGGCGGCGAAGAAGGCCGGGCTGACGACGTCGGTCGACCCGCAGGCGGCGACGCTGATCACCGATCCCGCGGCCTTCCTCGACGACGTGCGCGGCGTCGACCTGCTGATGCCGAACACCAGCGAACTGGTCGCGCTGACCGGGTCGAGCGATCCCGAGGCGGCGAAGGAACTGCTGGACTACGTCGGCGAGGTCGTGGTCACCGCCGGTCTCGACGGCGCCAGCTGGGTGGACGCGAGCGGCACCATCACCTCGGTGCCGTCCCAGCCCGCGGAGTGCGTCGACTCCACCGGCGCCGGCGACGCGTTCGACGCCGGTGTGCTCGCGGCGTGGCTGCGCGGCGAGTCCACCGTGGAGGTGCTCCGGGCGGGGACGCGGCTGGGTGCCCGCGCGGTTTCGAAGGTCGGGCCGCAGCCGTAGCCCCTCACCGAACGCTATGAAAGGTCCTTTCCTTGCAAAATTTGCAAGGAAAGGACCTTTCATAGCACGCGCGAAACGGGTCAGCCGCCGTCGATGACGCGATGGCCGCCGCTTTCGATGCGGGTCGGTTCGGCCTGGTAGCGGTTGACCTTCTCGCTCTTGCGCGGCGGCCGGTCGTTGGCGATCAGGACGGCGACCCAGGGCAGCGGGATCGAGATCGCGATCAGTGCCAGCGCGAGCCACCAGGTCTGGTAGAAGATCCCGGCCAGGATCAGGCACGGGATGCGGAACGACATCATGATGATGTACTTCCGCTTCCGCTTGGCCAGCTGGTCTTCGTAGGACGGGGCGGCTTCGGTGATCAGCACCGGAGCGGGTTCCCTCGGCTCGGGACCGTGGGCGGGCGCGTTCACAGCACCACCTCCGGCTTCCATGCTCCCACTCGCCCGGCTCATCCGACAGCCGGGTGGGTGAGCCGGTGCAGAGCCGCGACCACGAGCGTCTCGACGCCGGCCGAAAGCGTCGGATGCGGGATCGGCGCGAAGAGCGGCGAATGGTTCGACGGGATGTCCTGTTCGAAGCGCCCGGCGGTCATCGCGGCGATCACCTTGCCCTCGTCCAGGCCGCCGACCAGCCAGAACACCGACGGGACGCCGGCCGCGCGGCCGAACTCGCTGAAGTCCTCACTGCCGGTGACCAGCGGCGCGGGCATCACCCGGCTTTCGCCGAAGTGGTCACGGAAGGCGGCGGTGAGCCCCTCGGTGGCTGCGTCGTCGTTCTCGGTGACCGGGAACGCGCCGATCCGCTCGATCTCCGGCGGTTTCGGCGCACCCGCGGTGGCCGCCTCACCTTGGACGATCCGCTCGACCGCCGCGACGACCTTCTCTCGCACGGCCTGGTCGAACGACCGGATGTTGACCTCGAGGACGGCGTGGTCGGCGATGATGTTGTGCGCCGTGCCGACGTGCAGCGACCCGACGGTCACCACCGCCGACTCGGTCGCCGAGATCTCCCGCGACACGATGGTCTGGAGCTTGAGCACCACGGACGCGGCGAGTACCGCGGGGTCCACCGTGGTCTCGGGGCGCGAGCCGTGCCCGCCGCGGCCGTGCAGGGTGATCCGGAGCGCGTCGGTGGCCGCCATGATCACGCCCGGCCTGGTCAGCACCCAGCCCGCCGGACCGGGCACGACGTGCTGGCCGAACACGACGTCGGGTTTGCCGGCGGGCCCGAAGACCCCGTCGCGGACCATGCCGACGGCGCCATCCCCGGCCTCCTCCCCCGGCTGGAACACGACCATCAACGTGCCGGACCAGTGCTCGCGTCCGGCCGCGAGCAGCGAAGCGGCACCGGAGAGCCAGGTGGCGTGCATGTCGTGGCCGCAAGCGTGCATCACCGGGACTTCGCGGCCGTCGGCGTCGACACCGCGCGCGGTGCTCGCGTACGGCAGGCCGGTCTTCTCCTCGACCGGCAGCGCGTCGATGTCGGCGCGCAACATCACCTTCGGGCCGGGGCCGTTGCGCAGCACGCCCAGGACACCGGTGCGCCCGATCCCGGTGTGCACCTCGTAACCGTCGGCCTCCAGGCGCTTCGCCAGTTCGGCGGCGGTGCGGGTTTCGGCGAACGACAGCTCCGGATGCCGGTGGAGGTCGGTGTACAGGTCTTCCAATCCGGGCAGCGCCGCCTGCAGCGGTGCCAGGACACTCTCAAGGCTCACAACCTAATCCTGGCAGTATTACCGAACGTGAGCACACGAGTGGCCCTCCCCGACCTGTCCGACGACGTCTGCGCGAGGTTGCGGGACGCCTTCCGCCGGACGGGATACGACACCGACGGCGTGGTCGGCGCCCTCGGCTCCGCGCACGCCGCCCTCGGCCGCGGCGAACCGGAACTCGCCTACCGCGCGACCCGCGACGCGGGTGAGCTCGGCACGCTGATCCGCCTTTTCCTGCTGGGGTCGACCGAACCGGAGAAGGACGTCGAGGCCGCTTTCGCGCCACTGTCTGTCGATGACGCGGTCGCCGCCACGCTGCTCGTGCCCGCCGCCGACGGCTACCGGGCCGGCCTCGACGTCCGCCCGCACGGCGACGACGAAGGCTCGTGGTGGGTCGTCTCCGACCTCGACGCCGACGTCCTGGGCACGACCGTGCCCGAAGACCACGTGCTCGGCGTCGGGCACGCCTCGCTCAGCCTGATCCGGGCCACCAGCCGCCGCGAGGTCGGCAGCCTGCTCGACGTCGGCACCGGCAACGGTGTCCAGGCGCTGCACGCCACCCGGCACGCGAAGAAGGTCACCGCGACCGACGTCTCGGCCCGCGCGCTGGCACTGGCGGCGGCGACGTTCCGGCTCAACGAACTGGACGTCGAACTCGTCCGTGGCGAGTGGTTCGCGCCGGTCGCGCGGCGCCGGTTCGACCAGATCGTGTGCAATCCGCCGTTCGTGGTCGGCCCGCCGCGGGTCGACTACACCTACCGCGACTCCGGGCTCGCGGGTGACGACGCCAGCGCGCTCGTGGTGCGCCAGCTGCCCGGGTTCCTCAACGACGGCGGCACGGGTCAGCTCCTGGCGTCCTGGCTGCACGTGAAGGGTGAGGACTGGGGCGATCGGGTGACCCGCTGGCTGCCCGCCGAGACCGACGCGTGGTTCGTCCAGCGGGACATCGCGGACCCGGGCCTGTACGTCGGCACGTGGCTGCGGGACGCGGGCATCGATCCCCGTTCCCCCGAAGGCCGCGCGAAATCCGGAGCGTGGCTCGACTGGTTCGACGAAAACGACGTCCAGGGGATCGGGTTCGGCTTCGTCACCCTCCGGCGGGCGGACGGCGCGACTCCGACGATCGTGTGCGAAGACCTGCGCCAGGCTTACGACGATCCGCTGGGCGCCGAGGCCGCGAACTGGCTGGATCGGGTGGAATGGCTTCGCGCCAATGGTGATTCGCTCCTCGATGTCCGGTTCCGGGTGCCGGAGACGGTGCTCCTGGAGAGCGTCGCCGAGCCGGGCGAGGAGGGCTGGGCCACGACCGTCCAGCGGCTGCACCGCACCGACGGTCCCGGATGGTCGCACGAAGTGGACGAACTCGCGACACGGCTGCTCGCGGGCTGCCAGGGCGCGCTTCCCCTGGAGGACCTGATCGTGCTCCTGGCGGCCGCTCAGGGTCTCGAACCGGAGGAGCTGGCCGAAGCCGCGCTGCCCGTCGTCCGGGAACTGGTCCGGCACGGCATGCTCCTCCCCGCCGTCTGATGCGGGCGGTGGTGGCGAGGGTCACGGAAGCGAGCGTGACCGTCGGCGACGAGGTGACCGGCGCCATCGACGAGCCGGGTTTGCTGGTGCTGCTGGGAATCCACGTCGACGACGACGTGTCCAAGGTGGCGACGATGGCCCGCAAACTGCACGAAGCTCGCATACTTCGCGACGAGGAATCCTGCGCCACCACCGGCGCTCCCCTGCTCGTCGTAAGCCAGTTCACTCTTTACGGCGACACCCGCAAAGGCCGCCGTCCGTCCTGGACGGCGGCCGCCCGGCCCGAGGTCGCCGAGCCCCTCGTGACAGCCGTCGTCGACGCGCTGCGCGAACGCGGCGCGCGGGTCGAAACCGGCCGCTTCGGGGCCATGATGGCGGTCCGGAGCGTGAACGACGGTCCGTTCACCGTCCTCCTAGAGGTCTAGACCACGATTCTTTCTCCTCGGCACGAGCATTCTCAGGAAAAGCTCAGGGTTGGTGGAGCAACGCCCCAGGTCAGCCGCCCGTCTCCTCTGTAGCCGCCGGGAACGTTTTCGGACCTCCCGGCGTTGAGCCAAGTGTCCAGCCAAGCTGGGCCGACGAGGAGTAGCCGGTTTTCCACAGGGCCTGCTACGCCGAGACGGACCCGGCGGACAACCGCAGCACGTTCAGCCCGTGACCGGGGAGGCAGAATGTCAGTCCAGACTCTCGAACGCGAAGCGCGCGGGATTCGCGAGCGCCGTATCCCGGCGCAATCCACCCAGGAGCCGGTGAGCACGGGGGCGCTCACCGACGCCGACCTCGACGCCCAGAGCCCGGCCGCGGACCTCGTTCGCGTGTACCTCAACGGAATCGGCAAGACGGCACTGCTGTCCGCCGCCGACGAGGTCGAGCTGGCCAAGCGCATCGAAGCGGGCGTGTTCGCCCAGCACATGCTCGACACGGCCGAGGGGCTCACGCCGAAGCGGCGTTCGGAGATGTCCGCTCTCGTGCGTGACGGCCACGTCGCGAAGAACCACCTGCTGGAGGCCAACCTCCGCCTCGTGGTCTCGCTCGCGAAGCGTTACACCGGCCGGGGGATGCCGCTGCTCGACCTGATCCAGGAGGGGAACCTGGGTCTGATCCGCGCGGTGGAGAAGTTCGACTACTCCAAGGGGTTCAAGTTCTCGACCTACGCCACCTGGTGGATCCGCCAGGCCATCACCAGGGGGATGGCCGACCAGGGACGCACCATCCGGCTGCCGGTCCACCTGGTGGAACAGGTGAACAAGCTGGCGCGCATCAAGCGTGACCTGCACCAGCAGCTCGGCCGGGACGCCACCCACGAGGAGCTGGCCGCCGAGTCGGGTATCCCGGCGCACAAGATCTCCGACCTGCTCGACCACTCGCGTGACCCGGTGAGCCTCGACATGCCGGTCGGCACCGAGGAGGACGCCCCGCTCGGTGACTTCATCGAGGACTCGGAGGCGACCGACGCCGAGAGCGCCGTGATCTCCGGTCTGCTCCAGGACGACCTGCGCCGCGTGCTCGCGACGCTGGACGACCGCGAGTCCCAGGTGATCCGCCTGCGCTACGGCCTCGACGACGGCCAGCCGCGCACGCTCGACCAGATCGGCAAGCACTTCGGGCTCTCCCGTGAGCGCGTTCGGCAGATCGAGCGAGAGGTCATGTCGAAGCTGCGTCAGGGTGAGCGGGCGGACCGCCTGCGCGCCTACGCTTCGTAATGCCACGACACCTTTCGGCGCGGAAAAAGCAACACCCGTTCGGCAGCGTTGACTTATGACCTGCGTCACGAGACCGTCGAGCAGGCAATAAGTCTTCGCGGTCGGGCGTTCGCGCCCGGATCGCTTTCCCCGGGAGGTCGGGTCCGTCGGGGTGGGCCCGGCCTCCCGAACTAATTTGTGGGGCCCGGCGACAAAATGCGGAGTGCGAATTGCAGCCGGCCCGGTGGGTCGTGAGTGGGATTTCGTGTTCTCACCGTCCTTGCCACTCACGAGGTCCAGCACCGGCGATGTCACGTGACCGACCGGACGACACGCGTGACTGGATGGACGACACGACCGCGGCCGGGGGTTCCGCCGAGAGTCGTCCGCCCGAACACGCGTGTCGTCCCTCTAAGCACGCGTGTCGTCCGTCCAGTCACGCGAAACCGCCACCCACGCACCGGCAGTACGTACCTAAGACACCCTCGGCCCGCCGGCGTCGGCGCCCACCGGCAGTGGCCTCGGTTACGTCAGCCGTGGCCTCGCGGACGCCTTGGCCGGGCTTGGGTACCGTGAGCGGGTTCCCGATGCCGGCAAAGGAGCCCGCGCAGTGGCGCCCACCACGTTCCAGTACACCGAAGTCCTTCCGCTCGCCAAGGACACCCACACCGAGTACCGGCTGATCGGCACCGAAGGTGTCGAGGTCGTCGAAGCCGCGGGCCGGAAGTTCCTCAAGGTCGAGCCCGAGGCGCTGACCAAACTCGCCAAGACCGCGATCACCGACATCCAGCATCTGTTGCGCTCGTCACACCTGGCGCAGCTGCGCGCGATCGTCGACGACCCCGAGGCCAGCGGCAACGACCGCTTCGTCGCGATGGACCTGCTGCGCAACGCGGCGATCTCCGCCGGCGGCGTCCTCCCGATGTGCCAGGACACCGGCACCGCGATCGTGATCGGCAAACGCGGCGAGGGCGTGCTCACCGGCGCCGACGACGAGCGTGCGCTGTCGCGCGGTATTTTCGACGCCTATCAGGAGTTGAATCTGCGCTATTCACAGATGGCGCCGGTGAATTTCTGGGATGAGCGCAATACGGGCACCAACTTGCCCGCACAGATCGAGCTCTATCACAAAGATGGCCAAGGCGACCCGAGCTATGAATTCCTGTTCATGGCCAAGGGCGGCGGCAGCGCGAACAAGACGTTCCTCTATCAGGAAACGAAAGCCGTCCTGAACCCGAAGCGGCTCGCGAAGTTCCTCGACGAGAAGCTGCGCAGCCTCGGCACCGCGGCCTGCCCGCCGTACCACCTCGCGATCGTCGTCGGCGGCACGTCGGCGGAGTTCAACCTGAAGGTCGCGAAGCTCGCTTCCGCCCGCTATCTCGACGACCTGCCCACTGAGGGTTCCGAGCTGGGCCACGGTTTCCGCGACGTCGACCTCGAACAGCAGGTGCTGGAGATGACGCGCCAGTTCGGGATCGGCGCGCAGTTCGGCGGAAAGTACTTCTGCCACGACGTCCGGGTGATCCGCCTGCCGCGTCACGGCGCGTCCTGCCCGGTCGGTGTCGCTGTCTCGTGCTCGGCCGACCGCCAGGCGAAGGCGAAGATCACCGCCGACGGCGTGTTCCTGGAGCAGCTGGAGCGCGACCCGGCGCAGTTCCTGCCGGACGTCACCGAGGACGATCTGTCCGACGAGGTGGTGACCGTCGACCTGAACCGGCCGATGGCCGAGATCCGCGCGCAGCTCTCGCAGCTGCCGGTGAAGACCCGCCTGTCGCTGACCGGTCCGCTCGTCGTCGCCCGCGACATCGCGCACGCGAAGATCGCCGAGCGGCTCGACGCGGGTGAAGAGATGCCTCGGTACCTTCGCGACCACCCCGTGTACTACGCGGGCCCGGCGAAGACGCCCGAGGGTTACGCGTCGGGCTCGTTCGGGCCGACCACCGCGGGCCGCATGGACTCCTACGTCGAGCAGTTCCAGGCCGCCGGCGGCTCGCTGGTGATGCTGGCGAAGGGCAACCGGTCCAAGAAGGTGACCGCCGCGTGCAACGAGCACGGCGGGTTCTACCTCGGCTCGATCGGCGGCCCGGCCGCGCGGCTCGCGCAGGACTGCATCAAGAAGGTCGACGTCCTCGAGTACGCCGAGCTGGGGATGGAAGCGGTCTGGAAGATCGAGGTCGAGGACTTCCCCGCGTTCATCGTCATCGACGACAAGGGCAACGACTTCTTCGAGGCCACCTCGGAACCGGTGCTGCAGATCAGCTTCCGCTGACGTCCGTGAAGGCCTCCTTCCCTACCCTGAAGGTAGGGAAGGAGGCCTTCACGGACCTCATGGCACGTCCTGGCGTTATCGCATCTGCTTCAGGACCACGGTCCGCTCCCCCAGCGGCGCCGACAGCGCCACCGAGATCACCGGATGCCGGATGTCCATCGTGCACATCTGGCCGGTCTGGCCCTTCAGTTCGGTCAGGTTGACGGTGACCCTGGTCCCGTCCTGCTGCGCGGCCTCCGCCGTCGCGTGCCCGCAGCCGCCTTCCTGGCCGCGGATGTTCAGGATCGTCCCGCCGTTGCTGGTGTACACCTCGCGCGGGTAGTCCGCGGGCAGCGCCGACGCGTCGAGCTGCTTGTCCGGCAGCTTGGTGCTGCCTTCCGGAACCTCCTGGCGAGGCGCGCCCGGCACACCCGGCTGGCTCCCCGGCGCGGGCGTCGGGGACGAGGACGGCGGCGCGGTCGACGGTGCGGTCGGCGACGGCGGCACGGTACTCAGGGTTCCGCTCCCGGGTCCGGCCGCGGGTTCCGCTGCCTGGTTCTGCGCCCCGCAAGCGGATACCGCAACGACGATCAGGCCAAGGCCGATGACATTCGTTAAGTACCTCATGTGGCTAGGACGGAACGAGGCCGCGGTGGGGTTGCACATGATCTCAACCCGCTTACAAGACGACGGTCCGGGCCCCGACCGGCTCGGCGAGTTTCACCGGCAGGACGGCGTAGCGGATCACCTGCGGGCACATCTGCCCCGGCTTCCCGTGGTCGATGGTCACGTGGACCACGACCCGCTGCGCGTTCTCTTCGGCGAGGTTCGCCCTCGCCTGGTCGCAGCCGCTCAGTTCGAGGTGCACGTTCAGGCCGCCGTTCTCGGCGCTGACCTGCGCGGGCAGTTCGGTGTCGACCTGGGACGGCGGCAGCATCTTGTCCGAGGGCGGCGGGCCGACGGTCGGCCGTGACATCGGCGGTTTCGCCGCCGGCGGGCTCGCCGGGAGCGAGGTGGGCAGATCCGAAGATGTGGTGACGACCGGAGGGGTGCTCGTGTTCGCCGGCGCTCCGGGGCCGCCCGCGCCGCAGGCCGCCGTCGTCGCGGCGAGCACGAGCCCCGCGCCCAGCGTCTTCGCTGCGTTCATCATGGTGTCAAGACGGAACGAACCTCGCGAACGGTTGCATCACCGCTGGGCCGCGCGGCCCCGGGCCAGCCCGAGCAGCACCACCCCGGCGAGCGTGACGGCCAGCAGCAGCACGGTGCTCGCCGACGCGAGGAACACCTGGCCCCGGTCGGTGAGCGCGAAGATGCTCGCGGGCAGCGTGCGCCAGTCCGGCGGGTACAGCATCATCGTCGCGCCCAGTTCGCCCATCGACATCGCCAGCGCGAGGCTCGCGGACGCCGAGATCGACGGCAGCAGCACCGGCAGCCGCACCCGCAGCAGCACCCGGACCGGCGAGGCGCCGAGGCTCGCGGCGGCCTGTGCCAGCAGCGGATCCATCCGCGCGATCGCGGCGGAGACCGTGCTGTAGGAGAACGGCAGCAGGATCATCACGTGCCCCAGCAGCACGATCCAGCGCGTGCCGTTGAAGGCGAGCGGCGGACGGCTGAACGCGACGAGCAGCGCCAGCCCCAGCACCACCGACGGCACCGCGATCGGCAGGTGGAACAGGGTGTCGACGGCCTTCCGCAGCTTCGGCGGCACCGACTGCGACGCGAGCGCGGCCCACGTGCCGAGCAGTACCGACACCAGCGACGCGATGACACCGGTCTGGATGCTCACGGAGAGGCTCGCGAACGTCTCCCCGGACAGCGCCTGCGCGAAATGCGAGCCGGTGAGCGCCCCCGGCAGCAGTCCTGTCCAGTTCCCGGCGACCGACGCCAGCGCGATCATCAACAGCGGCGCCAGCACGATCGCGGTGAACAACACCCCGAACACCGCCCACAGCAGGACACGGCTACGCCTGGTCCACAGCAGCACGACGGCCTCCCTTCGTCAGTCGCCGGTAGGTTCCGTACAGGGCGAGGGAGAAGACCACGTTGACCACCGCGATGACACAGGCCTGCGGGAAGTCGAAGGTGACGATCCCCTTGCCGTAGACCAGCATCGGCAACGTCGTGACGTCCTTCGCGCCGAGGAAGAGCACGATGCCGAACTCGTTCATCGCCAGCAGCATGGTCAGGCAGGCGCCGGATGCCAGTGACGGCAAGGCTTCCGGGAGAATGACCTGGCGCAGCACGCGGCCGGGTTTGGCGCCGAGGCTGGCCGCGACCTCCATCTGCGCCGACGAGACCTGGCCGAACGCGGCGAGCGCCGGCCGCATCACGAACGGCGTGTAGAAGGTGATCTCCGCCAGCAGGATCCCGAACGGCGAGTACAGGAACCCGCCCGCGCCCAGGATGCCCGCGCTGCCGTAGATGAAGGTGAACGCGAGCGCGATGAGAAACGACGGGAACGCGAGCACGGTGTCCACCAGCCGCGAAAGCGTTCGCGCGCCGGGGAACGGCACGAAAGCGATCACCAGCGCGAGGAACGTCCCCAGCACCACACAGCCCGCGGTGGCGCCGAGCGCGAGCGCGACGGTCTTCCAGGCGGCGTCCCGGAATTCCGCCGAGCCCAGCACGTCCAGCCAGACCGACAACCCGACCTCGCCGGTCTTCGACTCCAGTGATTGGAGAACGACCAGTACGAGCGGATAGCCGAAGAACCCGAGCAGGACGAGCACCGGCGGCAGCAGGAGCCAGCCGCGTCCGGGCTGTTTCTCCCGCCGCCGCGCCGGTGCGGCCGTCGCGGCCAGTGCGAGGCCGGTCATCCGACGCCCACCAGCGGGCAACCGTCCGGAATGGACACTCCGACCCGCTCCCCCACACTCGGAAGTCCCTCGATGTCCGGCACTTCGGCGCGGACCTCGTTCCCGTTGTGCGCGAGCTCGAGGTCGAGCCGGAAGCCCGTGCCGCGCCATTGGACACCGCGCAGCACCGCGGGCAGCGCGCCGGGGGCGTCCACCGCGGTGATCCCGATCCGGTGCGGCCGCACGCCGAGCGCGACGGACTGCCCCGTCCGGATCGTGCCTGCCGGATCCGCGGCCAGCTCGCGGTCGCCGAGCCGGACCCTGGTGCCGTCGGGGTGGATCAGCTCGACCGGGATGAGATTGGAAGCGCCGAGGAAGCTCGCGGTGAATTCCGTCGAGGGACGCTGGTAGAGCTCGCGGCTCCGGCCGAGTTCGACCAGCTTCGAGTCGCGCATGACGGCGATCCGGTCGGCCAGCGCCAGTGCCTCGCCCTGGTCATGGGTGACGTAGATCAGCGTGGTGTCGGGGAGCTCGGCCCGCAGCCGCAGGAGTTCCGCGACCATGTCCTCGCGCAGGGCGGCGTCCAAAGCGGACAGTGGTTCGTCGAGCAGCAGCACACGGGGCCGGATCGCCAGCGCCCGCGCGAGCGCGACCCGCTGCTGCTGCCCGCCCGAAAGCTCACGCGGGTAGCGACGGGCGTACTCGCCCATCCCGACCAGCTCCAGCGCTTCGGCGACCCGGCTCGCCGTCTCGGCGCGAGGCGTTTTCCGCGCCTTGAGGCCGAAAGCGACGTTGGCCTCGACCCGCATGTGCGGGAACAGCGCGTAACTCTGGACGACGACGCCGAGGCCGCGCCGGTGCGGCGGCAGATCGGTGACGTCCTCGCCATCGAGCAGGACCCGGCCGGTGCTCGGCACGACGAAACCCGCGAGTGCCTTCAGGGCCGTCGACTTGCCGGAGCCCGACGGGCCGAGCATCGCCAGCGTCTCCCCTCTCGCCACGGTGAGATCCAGTGGTGAGAGGGCCGTCGTCTGGCCGAAGCGGACGGAAACGCCGCGGAATTCGACCGCCGGGGTCATCGGCCCACGGCCTTCTTGTACGCGGCCAGGTCGGCGTCGAGCTTCGCGAGGACGGCGTCCCAATCCGGCTGCCAGATCTCGACGCCGTCGAGAGCGGCCTTCACCTTGTCCGCCCGCGGGCCGGACGGCGTGACGTCGGTCCGCGACGGGGCACCGAAGGCGTCGACGACCTTGCCCTGCACCTCGGCTGAGAGCAGGAAGTCCAGGAACTTCTTGGCGTTTTCGGCGTGCGGCGCGTTGTTGACCAGGCCCGCGTAGTACGGGAGGGCGAAGGTGGAGCGCTTGCCTCGCGCGTCGGCCGGGAAGAAGACCTCGAAGCCGCCGCTCTTCTCGATCGCGGCCAGGTTCATTTGGACGTCGCCGTTGGCCACCAGGATCTCGGCCTTCGCCACCTTTGGCTGCAGCTTGCCGGTGGAGGACGACGGGCCGACGTTGTTGGCTTCGAGCTTCGCGAGGTAGTCGAGTGCGCCCTGGTCACCGAGTACGTGCTGGAGTTGCAGCAGGACCGCGGTGCCGTCGCCCGCCTCGCCGGGGGTCGAGTACTGGAGCTTGCCCTTGAGCGACGGGGACAGGAGGTCGTCCCAGGTCTTGGGCGAGACCTGCGGGTTGCGGATGAAGCTGAGGTAGTTGTTCATGATCGCGAAGTAGCGGCCCTGGCCGTCCTTCTGCCCGGCGGCGACCTGGTCGATACCGGCGGGGGCCGTGGTGGCGAGCAAGCCCTGCGACGCGGCCCGCTGGATGAACGGCGGGAGCGTGACCAGGATGTCGGCCTGGGTGTTGGCCTTCTCCTTCTCCACCCGCGAGGCGACCTCGCCCGATCCGGCGGTCACCGCCTGGACGGTGATCCCGGTCTTGGCCTTGAACTCCTCGAAGCGCTGGGCGTACCAGTCTTCCAGACCGTCCACTGTGTACAGCGTGACGGTCTGGTCGCCGGAAGCGCCACCGGCGGTTCCGCCACAGGCGCCCAGGGTGAGGGCGAGCAGCCCGGCGAGGGCGGTGGCCGCGAGTTTCTTCATGTCGTCAAAGCTCCTTTTAGGACAGCAGGGCGGGGAGGTCGCGGACGGATTCGAGGACGTGGGTAGCGCCGGCGGCTTCGAGCTCCGGCTTCTTCGCCGATCCGGTGAGCACGCCGGCGACGATCGAGGCGCCGGACCGCAGCCCGGTCTGGACGTCCGAAGCGGTGTCACCGGCGACGGCGATCCTGCGGACGTCGGTGATTTCGAGCCGCAACGCGGCCGCGAGGACCAGGTCGGGGTACGGGCGGCCTCGGACACCCTCGCCCGGGGCCAGCACGGCGTCGGCGAGGCCGCGCCAGCCCAGCGCGTCCAGGATCGCGTTCTGCGTGGCCGGTGCGAAGCCGGTGGTGAGCGCGACCTTCACCCCTTGGGCGCGCAGTTCCTGGATCGTCTGCTCGGCGCCGGGAATCTGCTCGCAGTGGCCGTCGGCGACGAGTTTCTCGTAGGCGTCCTGGAAGGCGATGTTCGCGCGCCGGGCGAGTTCTTCGTCTCCGTCGAGCAGTGCGCGGAAGACGACGATCTTGGACTGCCCCATCGTTTCGACGACGTAGTCGAGCATTCCGGGAAAGCGACTGTCCTCTTCGGACACTCCGGCGGCGGCGATCGCCGCGGTGAAGGCGCGGATCACGAGGCCGTCGTCGGCGACGGTGGTCCCGGCCATGTCCAGGACGACGAGTTCGGTGTTCACCAGGACAGCTCCTCTGCGGTGTCTTCGGCGATGGCGGGGGAACAGGTCATCCCCCGGCCGCCCGGTCCGGTGACGAGCCACGCGTTGTCCGCGACGCGGGCGCGATGCACGATCCGGGTGGTGTCGGCGGTCTGGGCGTAGACGCCGGCCCAACGGCGGGCGATGCGCGGGAGCGGCCGTCCGAGCAGCTCGCCGGCGACCTCGGCCAGGTGGTCGTACGGGTCTTCGGTGGTGTCGAACGAGAACGGCTCGTCGTATTCGTGGGTGTCGCCGATGGTCAGCGACCCGTCGAGGCGCTGGACCATGAGCAGCTGCATGGCGTTGGCCGCGGCGATCTCTCCCTGGGGCTGGCTCGCGTTGAGACCGTCGAGCGCCTCGCCGCGATACGCCGGGTAGTACCGGAAGCTGTCCGCGTCGGCGACCGTGGTGGTGAGGGTTTCCCCGAGCGGCTCGGTCTGCGCCATCTGCAACCGCACCCGGCGGACCGGGGGCTGCCCGGCGAGTTCCTTGACCAGGCCACCGGTCCAGGCACCGGTGCACAGCACCACGACGTCGCCTTCGTGGGTTTCGCCCGCGTCGTCGACGACGCCGCGATCGGCCAGGTCGCGGATCTCACGGCCGGGCATCCAGGTGTATCGGCCGGATTTCGCCAGCTCGGCGCGCAGGGCGGGCTGGGCGACGCGCGGTTCGACGGCGGCGTCGCGGTCACACCAGAGCGCGCCGAGGAAGTCACCGCGCAGGGCCGGGTTCAGCTCCCTGGTCTCGGCTGCGTCGAGCAGCTTGAAGCCGCGGTCCTCCGTGCTCGCGGCCGAGGCCTCGGCGACGGCGAGTTCGGCCTCCGTGCGGACGACGGTGAGTGAGCCGTTCGGCCGGAAGCCGATCCCTTCGACCCGTTCCCCGATGCGCTCCCACAGCACTCGCGCCCGCGCGGCCGTCTCCAGTTCGGGGCCACTGGCGCGGCCGCCGACCCAGACCAGGCCGAAGTTGCGCACGGACGCGCCCCTGGCCTCGGGTTCCCGTTCGATCTGGACGACGTCGTGGCCGCGTTCGACGGCCTGCCAGGCGTGCTGGGTGCCGAGCACTCCGCCGCCGATGATGAGGATTCGCACACCGCAGACGCTCGCCTGCGCGCACCAACGCTCCGTGACACCCGCCCTAACCGCAGGTGAAGTGCCTCCGAAATGTGGACCAGACCTGTTATCTTCGCGTTACATTACCTCGCGTTTCGTCCTCTCGATGCGGTCGTTGAATCCGCAAATACCGCGTTCAGAGGACCAAATGCGGCAGGTGGCTACTCCACGCGGCCCAGTCGGGTCTCGAAGGAGAGCCGGTCGCCTCGGAACAGCGACCGGACGCGCTCGAACGGGATCCCGTCGGGCCCCCACGACGTCCGGTGCATCAGCAGCATCGGCAGCGCCGGGTTCGTCCCGATCAGCAGGGCCTCCCGGGGCGTGGCGAGCACGGTCTCGACCCGCTCCTCGGCGCCGTCGAAGACGACCCCGAGCCGCTCCCGCAAACAGGCGTAGAGCGACTGTGTGGGATCGAACACATCCATCAGCGTCGGGAATCGCGCGGCGGTGAGATAGGTCGATTCCAGCCCGACCCGCTCGTCGTCGGCGAGCAGCACCCGTTCGATGTGGATGACGTCGTCTTCGGGGTCGATTTCCAGTTCCGAAGCCAGCGACGGGCCCGCTTCCCGGCGTTCCAAAGAGATCAGATTCCGCCCTGGTTGAATGCCCTGCCTCCTGAGTCCTTCGGTGTAACTCACCAAGGCGAGCGGCTGGACGAGCTTGGGGCCCGCGACGTACGTGCCGCTCCCCTGCCGCCTGCTCAGCCGCCCTTCGAGCACGAGTTCACCGACGGCCTGGCGGACCGTCGCGCGGGAAACCTCGAATCGTTCGGACAGTTCCCTTTCGGTGGGAAGTACCGCTCCTTGCCCTAATTCGGAGATCACGTCGAGCAGATCGACTTTGACCGCGTAATAGCGGGGAATACGGCCGTGCTCGGGAATTCCGTCCCGAACCGGGCCGTCGGCGGGTGGATGAAGTCTTGGCGAACGCGCTTTCACGATCCAGATCCTAGGCCCGTTTCCCCATGCCTGTACTGACCCGAACGAAGTGTTCATGCCACGCTCACACTCGTGGACGAAACGGGCACCTCGTTCGGCGGATCGGGCAGGTGTGACGGAGCGTTCAGCCTTCCGGCGGTTCCGGCGCTCGCCGGTCCAGGAGTAGAGGCGTTGGGCGCTCCGGACCACGCCATTCGTCGGCAGTCAGGCCCGGACGTCCGTTAATCACCACCATCGGCCGAAAGATCCGAAGAAAGTTGGTTGTCCCGGCGTATGCCCACCTGCTGTAGTCAGTTGGCCGCAGTCAGTCTCCCTGCCTCCACTGTGGACAGCCGGAAGGAATGAACCCTTGAACATCAAGCGTCGGTTCAGCCTGCTCAAAAAGACCCTGATCGCCGTCGCGGCGGCCGGAACCCTGGCGGGTCTCGCCACGGCTCCGCAAGCCGCGGCCGCGCAGCCGCCGTCCACCGACGTGGTCGGTGGCACCCGCGCCGCTCAGGGCGAATTTCCTTGGATGGTAAGGCTTTCCATGGGCTGCGGTGGTGCGCTCTACACCCCGCAGATCGTGCTGACGGCCGCGCACTGCGTGTCGCGGACCGGGGCCAACACGGGGATCACCGCCACCCTCGGCGTCGTGGACCTGCAGAGCACGGCGGCCAAGAAGGTCAAGTCGACCTACGTGTACCGGTCGCCGACCTATCCCACCTCCACCGGCGGTGACTGGGCGCTGATCAAGCTCGCCAGCCCGGTCAGCGGCATCCCGACGCTGCCGATCGCCACCACGACCGCCAACAACAGCGGCACGTTCACCGTCGCCGGCTGGGGCGCCGCGACCGAGGGCGGGGCGCAGCAGCGTTACCTCCTCAAGGCCAACGTTCCGTTCGTCTCCGACTCGACCTGCAAGGCGCAGGGCGGCAGCTACGCCGACCTGATCGACAGCGCCGAGATCTGCGCGGGCAACGTCAACTCCGGCGGCGTCGACACCTGCCAGGGTGACTCGGGCGGCCCGATGTTCCGTCGCGACAGCGCCGGTGCCTGGATCCAGGTCGGCATCACCAGCTGGGGCGAGGGTTGCGCGCGGGCGCACGCTCCCGGCGTCTACACCGAGGTGAGCACCTTCGCGACCGCGATCAAGAACGCGGCCGCCGGTCTCTAGTCTCTCGCACGGCATGCCCTGAAGGTCCCCTTCACCACAGCGACGAGGTGAAGGGGACCTTCTCGTTTCAAGGGGCTGCCGTGTCGCGGCGAGGGCAGTTCTCGGCCGCCCTGCCACCGTGTCGCGAAAGCCACTGTGACCCAGCCTCACCTCACCGGCGAAGTCCGTGAAGGCCTCCTTCCCTACCCTGAAGGTAGGCAAGGAGGCCTTCACGGACTTCGCGGCAACCTCAGCGGGTCTTGTCCAAACGCGACAGTGTCTCTTCGTACCCCGACACCAGCTCCGAGATCACGTCGGCGACCGGGCGCACCCGGTCCATCCGCCCGACGATCTGCCCCACCGGCATCGAGACCACGCTCGGATCGGCCGCGTGGTGGATCCGGTTGTGCGCGTGGGAAACGAGCAGGTTCTGCAGCGGCATCGGCAGCGGTTCGGGCGCGTCCGGCGCGGCCCACGCCTCGGTCCACCGCGTCTTGAGCAGCCGCGCCGGTTTACCGGTGTAGATCCGCGTCCGGACGGTGTCGGACGAACCCGCCGCGACCAGCGCCCGCTGCATCGCCTCGGACTCCCCCATGGTCTGGAGGTATTCCTCGGTGGCGAGCCAGAAGGAACCCATCCACACCCCGGACGCGCCCAGCGCGAGCGCCGCCGCGACCTGCCTGCCCGAGCCGATCCCGCCGGCGGCGAGCACCGGGACGCGGTCGCCGACGGCGTCCACCACCTCGGGCAGCAGGACCATCGACGCGATCTCGCCGGTGTGCCCGCCCGCCTCATAGCCTTGCGCCACAACGATGTCGACACCGTTGTCGACGTGCCGCACGGCATGTTCGGCCTTGCCCGCCAAGGCCGCGACCGGCACGCCCTTCGCGTGACACTGCTCGATGACGTCCACCGGCGGCGACCCCAGCGCGTTGGCGATCAGCCGGATGGGGTGTTTCAGCGCGACCTCGACATGGGACCGGGCGACCGAATGCAGCCAGCCCAGCACTCCCGCGCGTTCGTCGGTGTCGTCGGGCAGCGGCGGCACCGCGAGATCGCGCAGCGTCCGCTCCACGAAGTCGCGATGCCCCTGCGGGATGTGTTTCGCGAGATCGATCGACGTCCCTTCGGCCGGGATCTTCGCGGGCATCACGATGTCGACGCCGTAGGGCTTTCCGCCGGTGTTCTCGTCCATCCAGGACAGGACGGCGTCGAGCTCGGCGGCGTCGTTGAACCGCACGCAGCCCAGCACGCCGAGACCGCCCGCCCGGCTGATCGCCGCGGCGACGTGCTCGGACGGGGTGAACCCGACGATCGGCAGTTCGATCCCGAGCCGGTCGCACAGAGACGTCCGCATGAAACTCCTTACGCCGGTTGAATGGTGATGGGCTCGTGCTCGGCGGCGTAGCGCTGCGCCCAGGGATAGTCCGGTTTCCCGCTGGGTGACCGCCCGATCTCCTCGGCGAGCCAGAGACTGCGCGGCACCTTGTAGCCGGCGATCTCGGTCCGTACGTGCGCTTCGAGCGCGGCGACGTCGAGATCCTTGCCGGAGCGCGGCTGGATGACCGCGGCCACCCGCTGGCCGAGCCGGTCGTCGGGGATGCCGATGACGAGCGCGTCGAAGACGTCCGGATGCGACTTGAGCGCGCCCTCCACTTCCTCCGGGTACACCTTCTCGCCGCCGGTGTTCACGCACTGCGACCCCCGTCCGAGCAGGGTCACCGTGAGGTCTTCCTCGTAACGCGCGTAGTCACCCGGGACGACGTACCGCTTGCCGTCGACCTCGACGAAGATCTTCTCGGTCTTCGCGGGATCCTTGTAGTACCCGAGCGGGACGTGCCCGCGCCGGGCGATCAGGCCGATCGCGCCCGGTTTCGGTTCGACGAGCGCGCCGTCGTCGTCCACCAGGATCGCGTCCTTGCCGAAGTTGACCCGAGGACCGGCGGAATGATCGCTGTCCTTGCTGACCATGCCGATGCCGGTGAACCCGCTTTCGGACGAACCGATCGCGTCGGTGATCACCACATGCGGGAGCAGGGACAGGAATTCCTGCTTCACCGACTGGGAGAACAAGGCGGCGTGACTCGACACCGCCACGATCGACGACGCGTCGTAGCCGCCCTCGCGATAGGCGTCGATCAGCGGCCGCGCCATCGCGTCACCGACGATGGTGAGCACCTGGACCTTGTTGTCCTGCACGGCTTTCCAGACCTCGTGCGCGTCGAACCGCGGGACGAACACGACCGGGCTGCCGGTGAACAGCGCGCCGAACGCGGCCCACTGCGCGGCGCCGTGGATCAGCGGCGCGGCCGGGAGCCGGACCAGGCTGCCCGACTTGCCCTGCTCAGCGAGCGTCCACTCGTCCGGGACGTACTCGCCGGTGACAAAGTTGATGCCGCCACCGAGCGCCCGCCAGATGTCCTCGTGGCGCCACAGGACGCCCTTGGGATAGCCGGTGGTGCCGCCGGTGTAGAGGATGTAGATGTCGTCGGCGCTGCGCTCGGCGAAGTCCCGCTCGGGGGAGCCTTCGGCGAGCGCGGCTTCGTAATCCACGCCTCCATAGGACGAGTAGTCGCCGTCGCTTCCGTCGTCGATAACGACAACGTGTTTCAGTTTCGGCGTCTCCGGCAGGACGGCCGCCACCTTGTCCGAATACTGGCGCTCGTGGACCAGCGCCACGAGGTCGGCGTTGTCGAACAGGTACCGCAGTTCGCCGTGGACGTAGCGGTAGTTGACGTTGACCGCGATCGCGCGCAGCTTGTACGCGGCGATCATCGATTCCAGGGCCTCGATCGAGTTCCGGGAATAGACACCGATGTGGGATCCGGGTCCCACGCCGTGTGCGGCGAGATGGTGCGCCAGCCGGTTGGCGCGCTCTTCCAATTCGGCGAAGGTGACCCGCCGATCGCCGCAGACGACCGCGATGCGCTCCGGCACGGCGTCGACGGCGTGCTCGAGTAGATCCGCGATGTTGAGTGCCACTCCCACAAAGTAGAACATGTTATCGTTCTGGGCAATGGCCGCTCTTTCAGTGAAGTCAGTGGAGGTCCCGGTGGGCGAACCGCACGCGCTGGTGGAAAAGATCGAACACACCCTCGTGGTCACGATGAACCGGCCGGAGGCCCGCAACGCGCTCAGCGGCGAGATGCTCGGGATCATGGTCGAGGCGTGGAACAGGGTCGACGAGGACGACGACATCCGGTGCTGCGTGCTCACCGGCGCGGGTGGCGCGTTCTGCGCGGGCGCGGATCTGAAGTCGATGTCGAAGAACTCGCCGTCGGACTCGTTCGAGAAGGGCACGTTCGATCCCAGCCGGATCGAGGGCCTGCTCAAGGGCCGCCGGCTGACGAAGCCGTTGATCGCCGCCGTCGAAGGCGCCGCGATCGCCGGCGGCACGGAGATCCTGCAAGGTACGGACATCCGCGTCGCGGGTGAGAGCGCGAAGTTCGGTGTGTCCGAGGCGCGGTGGAGCCTGTTCCCGATGGGCGGTTCGGCCGTGCGGCTCCCCCGCCAGATCCCGTACACCGTCGCCGCCGACCTCCTGCTGACCGGACGGCATATCACCGCGGCCGAGGCGCTGGAGATCGGCCTGATCGGCCACGTCGTCCCGGACGGGAAGGCGTTGGACAAGGCACTCGAACTCGCGGGCCTCATCTCCGCGAACGGTCCCTTGGCGGTCCGCGCGATCCTCAAGACCATGCGGGACACCGAAGGCATGCACGAGGAAGAGGCCTTCAAGCTCGACGCCCAGTACGGCATCGAGGTCTTCGCGAGCGAAGACGCGAAGGAAGGCCCCCGCGCCTTCGCCGAGAAGCGCAAGCCCGTCTTTCGGGGCCGCTGACCCCTGCGTTTAGTCCTCTGAATGCGGTAGTTCGTCGGCGAACTACCGCATTCAGAGGACGAAATGCGTCAGGGGACGCGGTGACCGGCCCAGTAGGGGTCGCGGAGCTTGCGCTTGTAGAGCTTTCCGTTCGGGTCGCGCGGGAGTTCGGGCAAGTAGTCGACGGAACGCGGGAGTTTGAACTTCGCGAGACGCGACGCCGCGTACTCGAGGATCTCCGCGGTCAACTCCTCGGAGGGCTCGACACCGTCCGCGGGCTGGACGACGGCCTTGATCGCCTCGCCCCAGTCCTCGTGCGGGACGCCGAACACCGCGACGTCGGCGATCTTCGGGTGCATCACCAGTTCGCCCTCGATCTCCGCCGGGTAGATGTTGACCCCGCCCGAGATGATCAGGTCCGCCTTGCGGTCGTGCAGGAAGAGGTAGCCGTCCTCGTCGAGATGCCCGACGTCGCCGAGGGTGAACAGGTCCCCGACCCGCGCCTTGTCCGTCTTGGCCCGGTCCTTGTGGTACTCGAACTTCGAGTCGCCCATCTTCATGTACACCGTGCCGGTCTCGCCGGCGGGCAGTTCCGTGCCCTCGTCGTCGAGGATCTTGATCGTCGAACCCGGCCACGGCAGCCCGACCGAACCCGGCTTCTTGAGCCATTCCTCCCCCGAGATCGCCGTCCCGCCGCCTTCGGTGGCCGCGTAGTACTCGGTGACGACCGGGCCCCACCAGTCGAGCATCCGGCGTTTGACCTCAAGCGGACAGGGCGCGGCGCCGTGGATCATCACGCGCAGCGAACCCAGGTCGTAGGCCGCGCGGACGTCGTCCGGCAGCGCGAGCAGACGGCGGAACTGCGTCGGGACCATGTGGCTGTGCGTGACGCGATGCCGCTCGATCAGCCGCAGCATGTCCTCGGCGTCCCAGCGGTCCATCAGCACCGCGGTATGCCCCAGCTGCAGGGAAATCGCGACGAAGTTCAGTACCGCCGTGTGATAGAGCGGCGACCCGCACAGGTGCACGTGGTCGTCGTGCGGCGCGAGCCCGAAGATACCGAAGAACCACGCCGACGCGCCCGGGACGGAGTCGGGGTCGGCGCCGGTCAGTGGCCGCCGGACACCCTTGGGCCGCCCCGTGCTTCCCGACGTGTAGAGCATCGGCGAGCCCGCCGTGCGCCGCTCCGGACGTCCGTCGCCCTCGCCGGAGCCGAGTTCCTCGATCCGGCGGAAGCCCTCGACGTCGCCGACGGCGAACCGCCCGCGCTCCGGGATGCCCGCCTCGTCCGCGGCCGCGATCGCGACGTCGGCGAAGCGTTCGTGCGCGAGGAAAGCCTTGGCACCGCTGTCAGAGAGGATGTAGGCGACCTCCGGCCCGACAAGATGCCAGTTGACCACCACGATGTACAGGCCGGACTGGATGGCGGCGAAATAGGCCGCGACGAGTTCGTCGCCGTTGGGCTGCAGGACGACGACCACGTCACCGGCTTCGAGCCCGAGGGCTTGCAGCCCCCGCGCGTAAGCGTTCGCTTTCGCGGCGAGCTCTCCGTATCCGATGGAGCGGCCGTCCGGATCGACGAGTGCGACCCGCTCCGGCTCCTGCGCGGCGATGTTCCAGACCCCTAGTGTCCCGGTGGCAGTCGGCATACCCGCAAATCTAGAACGCGTTCCACTCAAGAGCAACCGTCAGCGAAGCCCAGATGAGCTGTCTTGCCGGAAAATCGAGAACGTGTTTCACTCAGAATGTGAGCGCACCTGAACTCCCGCTGTCGGCCCCGCTCAACGTGGGCTTCGACTACACGCGTTCGGTCGGCCCGGTGCTCGGCCGGTTCGTCAACGCCCTGCGCGAGCGCCGAGTCGAAGGCGTCCGGGGCAGCGACGGCCGCGTCCACGTGCCGCCGCTGGAGTACGATCCCGTGACCGCCGAAGCGCTGTCCGAATTCGTGCCGGTGGCTTCCGAGGGCGTGATCGTCTCCTGGTCCTGGATCGCCGAACCCGTCGACGGCCAGCCGTTGTCGCGGCCGTTCGCGTGGGCGCTGATCCGGCTCGACGGCGCCGACAGCTCGATCCTGCACGCGGTCGACGCCGGCTCTCCCGCAAGTGTCCACACCGGACAACGGGTCCGGATCCGCTGGGCGGACGAGACCGTCGGCCACATCCGCGACATCGCCTACTTCGTCCCCGCCGACGGCCCCGGCACAGAAGCCACCGAGGCGCCTCCGCCGGTCGCGAAACGCGAAGAGGGCGCGCCGGTCAGCGTGGTGATCACACCGATCCACCTGCGCTACGAACATTCCGCGTCACCGGAGGAAAGCCGGTACCTGCGCGGGCTCGCCGAGGGAAAACTGATCGGCCAGCGCTGCCCGTCCTGCGAGAAGGTCTACATCCCGCCGCGTGGCGCCTGCCCGACCGACGGCATCCCGACCACCGATGAGGTCGAACTGCCCGACACCGGCATCGTCACGACGTTCTGCATCGTGAACGTGCCGTTCCTCGGCCAGAAGATCAAACCGCCCTACGTGGCCGCGTACATCCTGCTCGACGGCGCGGACATCGCGTTCCTGCATCTGGTCCTCGGCTGCGACGCCGCCGACGTCCGGATGGGCATGCGGGTCCGGGCCGCCTGGAAACCGCGGGACGAATGGTGGACGTCGCTGGAGAACATCGGCCATTTCGAGCCGACCGGCGAGCCCGACGCACCGTACGAATCCTTCGCCCACCATCTGTGAGGACCACAGTGCCAGATGTAGCAGTCGCGGGCTTCGCGCAGGCCCCCAACGTCCGCAGCACCCCGGGCACCACCAACGGCGTGGAAATGCTGGTGCCGATCTTCGCCGAGGTCTTCGAGCGGACCGGTCTGTCCAAAGAGGACATCGGGTTCTGGTGCTCGGGTTCGTCGGACTACCTCGCCGGCCGCGCGTTCTCGTTCATCGCCGCGGTCGACGCCATCGGCGCCTTCCCGCCGATCCACGAATCGCACGTCGAGATGGACGCCGCCTGGGCGTTGTACGAGGCTTGGCTGAAGATCCGGATGGGCGAGGTCGACACGGCGCTCGTCTACGGCTTCGGCAAGTCTTCCGCCGGGCAACTGCGCCGGGTGCTGGCCCTGCAAATGGACCCGTACGTCGTCGCGCCGCTCTGGCCGGACTCGGTGAGCGTCGCCGGGATCCAGGCGAGGCTGGGGCTCGAATCCGGCCTTTGGTCCGAAAAGGATCTCGCCGAGGTCGCCGCGCGCAGCCGCGCGGACGCCGCCGGGAACCCGGCCGCGCAGCTCTCCGGAACGGTCGAGGTCGCCGAGCTCCTGGACGCCCCTTACTTCGCGGATCCCTTACGGGCCCACGACATCGCTCCCATCACCGACGGCGCCGCCGTGCTCGTGCTCGCGTCGGCCGAGCGGGCCGCGGACCTCGTCGACAGCCCGGCGGTGATCACCGGGATCGAACACCGCGTCGACTCCCCCGCGCTCGGCGTCCGAGACCTCACCAAGTCGCCTTCGACGGCGGCCGCCGGGCGGGCGCTCGACCTCGACGGCGTCGAAGTCGCGGAACTGCACGCGCCGTTCACGCATCAGGAACTGATCCTGCGCGACGCGCTGGGCCTCGGCGACCAGGTGCGGATCAACCCCTCCGGCGGCGTCCTGACCGGCAATCCGATGTTCTCGGCGGGGCTGGCGCGGATCGGCGAGGCGGCGAACCGCGTCCTCGACGGCAGCGCGCGCAAGACCCTCGCCCACGCGACCAGCGGCCCCGCCCTCCAGCAGAACCTGGTCGCGACCTTGGAGGTCCTTTCGTGAAGCACCTCGCCGCCGTACTGGGAACGGGCCAGACCCACCACAAGGCCAAACGCACCGACGTGTCCATGCCCGGACTGCTCCGGGAGGCCATCGACCGGGCGATGCTCGACGCGCGGACCGGCTGGGACGACATCGACGCCGTCGTCCTCGGCAAGGCGCCGGATCTGTTCGAGGGCGTGATGATGCCCGAACTGTTCCTCGCGGACGCGCTCGGCGCGACCGGGAAACCGTTGCTGCGCGTGCACACCGCCGGTTCGGTCGGCGGCTCGACCGCGCTCGTGGCGGCGTCGCTCGTGCAGGCAGGCGTGCACAAGCGGGTGCTGACCGTGGCCTTCGAGAAGCAGTCCGAATCGAACGCCATGTGGGGCCTGTCGATCCTGCCGCCGTTCCAGATGCCGGTGGGCGCCGGGGCGGGCGGCTACTTCGCACCGCACGTGCGCTCGTACATCCGGCGATCCGGCGCGCCCGACCACGTCGGCGCGATCGTCGCGGCCAAGGATCGCCGCAACGGCGCCCTCAATCCGTACGCCCATCTGCGGCAGTCCGACATCACGGTGGAGTCGGTGCAGGCCTCGCAGATGCTGTGGGATCCGATCCGCTACGACGAGACGTGCCCGTCTTCGGACGGCGCGTGCGCGATGGTGATCGGTGACGAAGCCTCGGGCGACGCCGTTCCCGGTGGCGCGGCGTGGATCCACGCGACCGCGATGCGCACCGAGCCGACCACGTTCGCCGGACGCGACCAGGTGAACCCTCAGGCCGGACGGGACGCCGCGGCCGCGTTGTGGCGGGACGCGGGCATCACCGACCCACTGTCCGAAGTGGACGCCGCGGAGATCTATGTGCCGTTCTCGTGGTTCGAGCCGATGTGGCTGGAGAACCTGGGGTTCACCGACGAGGGCCAGGGCTGGAAGCTCACCGAAGCCGGCGAAACCGCGCTCGGCGGACGCCTGCCGGTCAACCCTTCGGGCGGCGTGCTCTCGTCGAACCCGATCGGGGCTTCCGGGATGCTCCGGTTCTCCGAAGCGGCCAAGCAGGTGATGGGCCGGGCCGGGGACTACCAGGTCGACGGCGCGCGGATCGCGCTCGGGCACGCGTACGGCGGCGGTTCGCAGTTCTTCTCGATGTGGGTGGTGGGATCGGCCAAACCGAGCTGACCGCGATTCAGCCGCGTTTGGCTTCCTCGACCTTCCCTCGCCGGGTGTACAGGCGGATTCTGTTCGGCCGGTAGTCCAGTGTCACGGCTCCGTGTCCTTCCAGGTCGACGACCTGAACCTCGAAGCCGTCGGCCTCACATCGCGAGCGCGCCTCGTCCGCCCGGGAACCCACGAGTTCGGTCAGCGTGAACGACGGTGCTCGATCACCGGACATCGCCTTCTCCTTTGGTCAGGGGCGCCGGCGCGGCCGGAGGCGTTGCGCGGCCAGGGTCGCGACCACCCCGGTCACCGCGCCCACCAGCATCGGCTTGAGACCATGCCGATCGGGCTGGGCCACCACCGGCCGGACCACCACGGGAGGTGGCGGCCGGACCGGGTCCGGCGGCGCGTCCCGCGCGGTCGCCGTCCAGGCCGTGACGAACACCAGCATACGAGCCACCAGCGAGATGAAGAAGATCAGACCGATGATGGAGCCGAACGCGACCCCGGTCGGCGAGTTCCCGATCAAGCGCAGGTAGATCCCACCGGCCTGCTTCAGCAGTTCGAAACCCAGTGCCAGCGCGACGGCACCGCGCATCGCGCTACGGACCCCGACCGGTTTCCGCGGCAGCCGGGTGAGCACCCAGAGGAAGACGAGCCAGTTGGCCAGCAGCGCCAACGGAATCGAGATCGCCGACAGCACGTTGTGCCCCCAGGCGGTGTCGTCCACCCCAGCCAGCCCCAGCAGATACCGGCCGAGCGCCGACCCGGAAATGGTGATGGCGAACGAGACCAGCAGCGCGCTGGCGAGGCCGAGCAGCGCGAGCAGGTCCGCGGCGATCGTGCGCAGCAGCGGGAGATCCGACCGGTTCTGACCCCACATCGCGGTCAGCGCGTCGCGTAGCGAGTTCATCCAGTTCCAGCCGGAGTACAACCCGATGATCAGACCGATGACCCCGACGCTGGTGCGCTGCTCCACGAACCCGGTGAGCAGCTCCCCGGCCTTGTCACCGAGTCCCCCGGGCAGGGTGCCGGTGATCGCGCCCAGCATCGACTCGAGCAGCTGCGGCTGGCTCGCCAGCACGAAACCGGCCACCGACACCGCGACCATGAGGATGGGCACCAGCGAGAACAGGCTGAAGTAGGTGATCGACGCGACGTAGTGGTAACCGGCGTACTCGATGTAGCGGTTCACCGCCCGGGCCACGTGGTCCAGCCAGCGGTAGCGGGCACGCAGCCGCTGCCATTTCGTCGGTGCTTGCTTCTCCCTCACACGCCCATGTCTACCTCAGAGCCTGTTGGCGGAGCTGAAGGCTCACCTCAAAAGCGGCCGAACGCGTGAACCCGCCCCGGCCGAAGGCCCCGCTATCGCGGTGGCAGGGCACCCGTTCACCCATCGTGACGTGACCACCCAGCCGTGCCCTGCCGACGTCGATCGCGGACGCGGGTTCACCACCAGACACTCAGCGAGGTCACGGCTCGTGGTCAACACGCGATCAAGCGAGCGCGATCAGCTCCGAGCCGTCGTCCTCCGGCAGCGACGGGCCCGCGGTCGCCAGCACGGTGTTGCCGAGAAAGTCCAGCTCACAGCCGAGGGTGGAGAGGAACGCGGTGTCGGCGGCGTCCCGCCCGGTCGCGATCCGGCACAGGCTCTGCCTCGGCGCGAGGCCGGTGGCGTCGAACACGTACCAGCGGCCGTCGATCGCGGCCTCGAACACGGCGTGGAAGTCCATTGGGGACAGTCCGGGCGCGTAGACCGCCGCGAACCGGGCGGGGATGTCGAGCACGCGGCACAGCGAGATGCAGACGTGCGCGTAGTCGCGGCAAACCCCTTCCCCGGCGAGGTAGGTGTCGACGGCGTCATCGGTCGGCGAGCCAGAACCGACCACATAGGACAGGTGCTCGCGCACATGCCGGACGATCGCCTCCACCTTGGCGCGCGCGCCGGGCAAACCACCGAAGCGGGACAACGCGAGCCCGCCCATCCGGTCCGAGGGGCAGTACCGGCTGGGCCTGGTGTAGCGGATCAGATCGTCTTGGCCGACCGGCTCGGCGTCGGCCGGATCGAGTGCGCGTTCGGCCCGGTATCGCACGACGTGCTCCCCGGACGGCAGGTCGACGACCTGAGCACGGGTCCGGTGTTCGAACGCCACCTGGCGCGGCGGCGCGGGGTAGGCGAACTCCTCATGAGCGGCCCCGCCCGCGAGCGCGACCACGAACGCGGCGGGGCCGGATTTCGTGACCCGGAAGGACATTTCGACATCGACCTGAACGTGGGGACCCATGGCCCCATGGTGCCCCACGGGGTCGCGTCCGGCCGATCAGGTCAGGCGTAGCGGACCTGGTAGTGCTTGATCCCGTTGAGCCAGCTCGACCGGAGCCGGTCCGGCGGGGAGACTTCGGCGATGTCCGGCATGACATCGGCGATGGCGTTGAAGATCAGGTCGATCTCCAGCCGCGCGAGGTTGGCGCCGATGCAGTAGTGCGAACCCGTGCCGCCGAAGCCGACGTGCGGGTTGTCCTCGCGGAGGATGTCGAACTTCTCCGGCTCGTCGAAATGGTCCGGGTCGAAGTTCGCGGAACTGTAGAACATCCCGACCCGGTCGCCCTTGCGGATGTGCTGCCCGCCGAGTTCGGTGTCCCGGGTCGCGGTGCGCTGGAAGGCGACCACCGGGGTGGCCCAGCGGACGATCTCGTCCGGGGCGGTCTTCGGCCGCTCCTTCTTGTACAGCTCCCATTGATCGGGGTGATCGAGGAACGCCTTCATCCCGTGGGTGATCGCGTTGCGCGTGGTCTCGTTGCCCGCGACGGCGAGCAGGATGACGAAGAACCCGAACTCGTCAGAGGCCAGCGACTCGCCGTCGACGTCGGCCTGCACCAGCTTCGTGACGATGTCGTCCATCGGGCACTTGCGCCGTTCTTCGGCCATGTTCCAGGCGTAACCGACGATCTCCGCGGACGCGGCCAGCGGTTCGACTTCGTACTCGGGGTCGTCGTAGGCGACCATCTGGTTGGACCAGTCGAAGACCTTGAGCCGGTCTTCCTGCGGGATGCCGATCAGTTCGGCGATGGCCTGCAAGGGAAGTTCGCACGCGACGTCGACGACGAAATCGCCGGAGCCCTTCTTCTTGGCCTCGCCGACGATGCGCTCCGCGCGATCACGCAGGGTGTCCTCGAGCTTCGCGATCGACCTCGGCGTGAAGCCCTTCGACACGATCCGCCGCAGCTTCGTGTGCTGCGGGGCGTCCATGTTGAGCAGGACCAGACGGTTGGCTTCGAGACTGTCGTCGGTCATGTTCTCGTCGAACCGGATGATCGCGGTCTTCTCCCGGGAGGAGAACAGCTCGCTGTCCCTCGACACCGCCTTGACGTCTTCGAGCCGGCTGACCACCCAATAGCCGTCGTCGCGGAAGCCCGCGGTGTTGTGCGGCTGCGGGTTCCACCAGACCGGTGCCGTGCGGCGGAGTTCGGCGAACTCCTCCAGAGGCAGTCTGGTGGCGTAAAGATCCGGATCGGTGAAATCGAAACCGGCGGGGATCAGGGGAGCGGCCACGGGCTACCTCCTACGCGGTTCGCCAATGAAACACGTTCTAGAGCCGATTGAAGCATACGGCGTTTACCAAGTGAAGAGTTTCAGTGAAACCTGTTAACTCGGCTGCCGCGGATCGCGCGACCGCAGCATGGAGCAGGAACGGCGACCAGTGATCAAAATCGAGACGATCCTGCGGCGACTTGCCCAAATCAAGAACGTGTTCTACTTTTTGAGGCAGTGAACGGTGTTTCCCAGGAGGCGAACGTGGGTAGTCCGGTGATCGTCGAGGCGGTCCGCACCCCTATCGGCAAGCGCAGGGGTCACCTCGCGGGGCTGCACGCCGCCGAGATCCTCGGCGCGGCACAGCGCGCCCTGCTCGAACGCGCGGGACTGGATCCCGCGCTGGTCGAGCAGGCGATCGGCGGCGCCGTGACCCAGGCCGGCGAGCAGGCGGGCAACGTCACGCGCACCGCGTGGCTGCACGCCGGGCTTCCCGAGACCACGGGCGCGACCACCATCGACGCCCAGTGCGGCTCGGCGCAGCAGGCGACGCACCTGATCGCCGGGCTCATCGCGGCCGGTGCCATCGACGCCGGCGTCTCCTGCGGAGTCGAGGCGATGAGCCGCGTCCCGCTGGGCGCGAACCGCGGTGAGGGCATCGGTACGCCCCGTCCGGAATCGTGGTCGATCGACATGCCCAACCAGTACGGCGCGGCCGAGCGGATCGCGGAACGCCGCGGGATCACCCGCCACGACGTCGACCGGTTCGGCACCGAGTCCCAGGCCAAGGCCGCCGCCGCGTGGGCCGCGGGCCATTTCGACCGCGAGGTCGTCGCGGTGAAGGCCCCCGTGCTCGGCGAAGACGGCGCGCCGACCGGCGAGACACGGCTGGTGTCCCGCGACCAAGGACTCCGTGAGACGACCGTCGAAGGCCTCGCCAGGCTCAAGCCCGTCCTCGAAGGCGGCGTGCACACGGCCGGGACTTCGTCGCAGATCTCCGACGGCGCGGCCGCGCTCCTCCTGATGGACTCGGACCGGGCCAAGGCACTGGGCCTCAAGCCGCGAGCGCGGATCGTCTCGCAGGCGTTGGTCGGCGCGGAACCGTACTACCACCTCGACGGCCCTGTGCAGGCGACCGAACGTGTCCTGGCCAAGGCGGGGATGTCGATCGGCGACCTCGACCTCTTCGAAGTCAACGAGGCGTTCGCTTCGGTTGTGTTGTCGTGGCAGCGGGTGCACCGGCCCGACGAGGACAAGGTCAACGTGAACGGTGGCGCGATCGCGCTCGGGCATCCCGTCGGCAGCACCGGCGCCCGCCTGCTGACCACGGCGTTGCACGAACTGGAACGCCGGGACGCGAGCACCGCGCTGGTGACGATGTGCGCCGGCGGCGCGCTTTCCGCCGGCACGATCATCGAACGGATCTAGCCCAAGCCGACCTCGACCACCGGACCGTTGTCCGGCCTCGCGAGCCGTTTGCTCCCCTGACCCTCCTTCCAGAAGTCGAAATAGACGGTGTCGCCCTCGACCCAGGTCAGCACCGCCTCGGTGAGGTCGAGCCGGAAGACGTGCGCCTCCCCGTCATCGCCCTGCAGGCGGGCGACCTCCGCCGGATCGGTGATCTCGACGGCCTTTCCCGACACCTTCGCGTCCGCGCCGCCCTCGTCGATCGCCGAGGCGGCGTGGATCGCGAACCTGCCGTCGCGCTGCAGGTCTTTCGCCTTCATCGCGCCGATCAACGAACCGATCAGCAGGTCCCGCTCACGGAAATCGACCTCACTGCCGCTGACCCGGGGCGAGCCGTCCCGCCGGACCGTCGCCAGCACATGCGACTTCGCCGCGGTGAACCGCTCTTTGATCTTCCCCGCCAGCGCGGGTGCCTCTTCACTGAACTGCTGCCACGTCGCCATGCGGAACAGCGTCCCACCGGGGTCCGACACTTTCGAGCGATCAGGGCCGCGGCGCCCCCATCGGGTTCGGCAGCGGAATCGCCCCGGCGTCGAAGATGCGGCGGCTCAGCGGGACGGCGATCCGCACGGTTCCGGCGACCCCGTCGTCGCCGAGTGCTTCGAGCGGGCCGGCGGCGAGACGGTCGGTCTCGTCCTCGATCCGTTGGCGCAGCGCGATTCCCAGGCCGGTGAGCCTCAGGTCGCTGTCGAGGATGCCCCGTTCGGACAACCGCGCGACGCTCTCGTCCCACTCGTCGTCGGACCAGCCGCGGTTGATCTGGACGACCTCGCGGGTCACCGCTCCGCTGCCGATATGGGTCAGCGTGGTGTCGAGCCCGCGCAGCCCGGCGGCGACAGCGGAGAGCACATGACCGTCCCCGCGATGCTCGCGCAACACTGTCGCCGCGAGCCACACCCGGCCGGCCGCCGTGGCGGGCCTGGTGACCGAGGACCAGCCCGCGGCCAGCGGCCTGGCCGCGTAGTCGGCACCGGCGACGGCCTTTTCCAGGAGGTCGGCGAGCTCAGCGAAAGGCGCGTCGGCGGGCAAGATCCGGTTCAGGGCTTCCTCGACGGCGTCCATCCGGCTCCGGAGCACGGCCGCGGGCTCCGCGTATTTCCACGCGTCGGGCAAGGACCGCGCGACCATTCTCGGGGCGAACCCGAAGAGCATCGCGGTCGCGGGCGGTTCCGGCAGCGGCCCGAGCGGCGCGACCCGGCCGGCGAAGTAGCCCATCCACCAGCTCGGCAGGCCCACCGCTTTGGCCGCGGCCGCCGTTTCCGGGGCGAAGTAGACGACGGCGTGCAGCGGCTCGACCGCTTCCCAGAGACGGCGCTGAAGTGACTTCACGGCTCCATCTTGCCGTGGCGAAAACCGGATGCGGCCGAGCGCGGCGTGGTGTGTGATCACGGCATGGCGATCACCGTGGAGAAGCCGGGACCCGACGGACTGCCCGAGGCCGTGGACGCGCTGCGGGAGTGGCAAGCCGAGGGCGTGGCCTGGCAGCTGCATCCCGGTGACCTCGGCTGGTTCTGGCGCTCGGGGGCGGAGGCGACGGCCGCGGCGGTCCGGATCTGGCGCCGGGACGGGCGGATTCTCGCCGTCGGGCTCCTGGACGGGGCCGATCTGCTGCGCCTGACGACCGCACCCGGCGTCCGCCGGGACGAAGACCTGGCGCGGCGGATGGCCGAAGACATCGTCGCGCCGGAACGCGGTGTGCTGCCGGTGGGGAAGGTGGCCGTCGAGGCCCCGATGGACGCGCTGCTCCAGGACGTCCTGCCCGAGCACGGCTGGCGCGCCGACGAACCGTGGACCCCGCTGCGCCGCGATCTCACCGAACCGGTGAAGGCCCCGGACCTGCGGATCGAGACCATCGGGCCGGACGAGTGCCACGTATGGGCCGACGTGATGCGAGGGGCGTTCGACGGTTCGAAGTTCACCCCCGAGAAGTGGCGCACGATGGCGGCGAGTGCGCCGTACGCCGATGGCCGGTGCCTGGTCGGGTACGACGAGCGGGGCGACGCCGTCGCGGCGGTCGCGGTGTGGTCGGCAGGCCCGGGTAAGCCCGGGATACTCGAGCCGATGGGCGTGCACCGGGACCATCGCGGGCACGGTCATGGCAGGGCGATCACCGTCGCCGCGGCGGCCGCGCTCCGGGAGCTCGGCTCGTCGAGCGCGGGCGTGAACACGCCGAGTTCCAACGTCGCCGCCGTCGCGACGTACGAATCGGGTGGGTTCCAGCGGCTTCCCGAGGTCCGGGACCTGGCACGGGACGCCTCGTGAGCGGCAAGGACGGTTGAGACTGTCCGTGAAGGCCTCCTTGCCTACCCTCAGGGTTGGTAAGGAGGCCTTCACTAACTGCCGACCGGGTCTTAGGCACCAGCGGCGGTTAGAACGGTCTTTACCACTCACGAGACAGGACCGAAACCCTAAGCCCCGTAAACGGGTTCAGGCACCGGAGCCTCCGCCAGCAGCTCCGCCACCACCGGGCCGAGTTCACCCGGCGACCACCGGGAACCCTTGTCCCGTACCGCGCCGTGCCGCCAGCCCTGCGCGATCGAGACGCGTCCGCCGTCGACCTCGAACACCCGGCCGGTGACCCCGGACGATTCCTCGCTGCCGAGCCACACCACCAGCGGCGACACGTTTTCCGGTGCCATGGCGTCGAAACCGTCCTCCGGCGCGGCCATGTCGTCGGCGAAGGCGACTTCGGTCATCCGGGTGCGGGCGGCCGGGGCGATCGCGTTCACGGTGACGCCGTAGCGCGCGAATTCGGTGGCGGCGACCAGCGTGAGCCCCAGGATCCCGGACTTCGCGGCCGCGTAGTTCCCCTGTCCGACGCTGCCGAGCAGACCCGCGCCCGAACTGGTGTTGATCACCCGTGCGGCCCGCGTCCGGCGTGCCTTCGCCTCGGCTCGCCAGTACTCGGCGGCGTGCCGCGTCGGCGCGAAATGCCCTTTCAGGTGGACGCGGATGACCGCGTCCCATTCGTCCTCGCCGAGGTTCACCAGCATCCGGTCGCGCAGGAAACCCGCGTTGTTGACCAGGACGTCCAGCCCGCCGAAGGTTTCGACAGCCGTCCGCACCAGCGCCGCGGCGCCGTCCCACGAGGCGATGTCGTCGGTGTTCGCGACCGCTTTGCCGCCGAGCGCCTCGATCTCGTCGACGACGTCCTGCGCCGGCCCGGCCGATCCTCCGCTTCCGTCGATCCCGGCGCCGAGGTCGTTCACCACCACCCGCGCGCCCTCGGCGGCGAACGCGAGCGCGTGCGCCCGCCCGATGCCGCGACCGGCTCCGGTCACCACCACGATCCGGCCGTCGGCGATCCCGCTCACACCGGCTCCTTTCGTTCTTTCACCAGGGAATTGGAAGCGGCGAGGAAGGCAGGCACCTCTCCCCCGCCGTGTACGGTCAGGCAGGCGCCGCTGACGTAGGAAGCCAGCGAAGAAGCAAGGAACACCGCGCAGGAACCGATCTCGTCCGGGTCGGCCAACCGTCCTAACGGGACAGTCGCGCCCACCGCGGCGAGACCCGCCTCGTCGCCGTAGTGCAGATACGAGTGCTCCGTCCGCACCATGCCGACGTCGAGCCCGTTGACCCGCACCTTCGGCGCCCACTCGACGGCGAGCGACGCGGTCAGGTTGTCGAGTCCCGCTTTCGCCGCGCCGTAGGACGCCGTGCCCGGCGACGGTCTCGTCGCGCTGACGCTGCTGATGTTCACGATGACGCCGCCGCTTTCCTGCTGCTGCATGATCGCGTTCGCCGCACGGGCGACATTCAACGGTGCCAGCAGGTTCAGCGCGACGATCTTTTCGTGGAACCGCGGCGACGCGTTCGCCGCCTCGGCGTACGGCGCGCCGCCCGCGTTGTTGACCACGACGTCGAGCCCGCCGTGCCGCCGGACGACCTCTTCGACGAGCGCGTCGACCTCTTTCGGGTCGCGGACGTCGCAGGAGATGAACGTCGACGCCCTGTCCCCGGCGCGGACGGGCCGCTCGGGTTCGGTGCGCGCACAGGTGACCACTTCGGCTCCGGCGCGCAGAAAAGTCCTGGTGACACCGGCGCCGACGCCGCGTACCCCGCCGGTCACCAGCACCACGGCGCCGTCGAGCCGGAGTTCGAGTGCCATGCCGGGCCTCCTTCACGTCGCTGTACCCAGGCCGGACGTCCTGCTAACGTACCAAGCAAGTGCTAGGTTTGGTAGCGGCGAAGGGTGCACGATGGCCATTTCCACCCACTCACCGGAGCCCGGCATCGCCGTGGTCACGGTCGACGCGCCCCCGGTGAACGCGCTGAGAGTGAAGGGATGGTTCGCCCTCGCCTCCGCCGTCACCGAAGCCGGACGCGATCCGGCGACCCACGTGGTGGTGCTGCGCGCGGAGGGCCGCGGGTTCAACGCCGGGGTCGACATCAAGGAGATCCAGCGCGACCCGGGGTACGGCGCGCTGATCGGCGCGAACGAGGGCTGCGCGGCGGCGTTCTCCGCCGTGTACGACTGCGCCGTCCCGGTGATCGCCGCGGTGCAGGGCTTCTGCCTCGGCGGCGGGGTCGGCCTGGTCGGCAACGCGGACGTGGTGATCGCCAGTGAGGACGCGACCTTCGGGCTCCCGGAGGTCGATCGCGGCGCGCTGGGCGCGGCGACCCATCTCGCGCGTCTGGTCCCCCAGCATCTGATGCGGGCCTTGTACTACACGGCTTCGACGATCACCGCGGCTCAGTTGCACCACCACGGTTCGGTCTACGCCGTCGTCCCGCGAGAGGAACTCGACGAAACCGCGCTCGGCGTCGCGCGGCAGATCGCGGCGAAGGACACCCGCGTGATCCGCGCCGCGAAACAGGCCATCAACGGAATCGACGTCCAGCCCGTGCACCGCAGCTACCGCTTCGAGCAGGGATTCACCTTCGAACTCAACCTGGCGGGCGTCTCGGACGGCGCGCGCCAGGAGTTCTTGGACGGTAAGGGGAAGTGATGGCCGACAAGCGGATGACGCCGGACGAGATCGCCGCCGAACTGAAGGACGGCATGACGATCGGGATCGGCGGCTGGGGTTCGCGGCGCAAGCCCATGGCGCTGGTGCGCGCGATCCTGCGTTCTCCGGTCAAGGATCTCACCGTGGTCTCCTACGGCGGCCCGGACGTCGGCCTGCTGGCGTCGGCGGGCAAGATCAAGCATCTCGTCTTCGGCTTCGTCACGCTGGACTCGATCCCCTACGACCCGTGGTTCTCCCGGGCGCGGGAATCCGGGTCGATCACCGTCACGGAATACGACGAAGGCGTTTTCGGCACCGGGCTTTCCGCTGCCGCGCAACGGCTTCCATTCCTTCCGACGCGGGCGGGCCTCGGCTCCGGCGTGATGGATCTGAACCCGTCGTTGCGCACCGTCCGCTCGCCGTACGACGATGCCGAAGAGCTGCTGGCCGTGCCCGCGTTGAGGCTCGATGCGGCCTTTGTCCACCTCAACCGCGCCGACGCCCGGGGCAACGCGCAGTACCTCGGGCCCGATCCCTACTTCGACGAGCTGTTCGCCCTCGCCGCCGAAAAATGTTACGTGTCCACGGAAAAGATCGTGGAGACGGCCGAACTCACCGAAGCGGGGCCGGTGCAGAGCCTGCTGCTGAGCCGGATGCTCGTCACCGGGGTGGCCGAGACGCCGAACGGCGCGCATTTCACCACCGCCGTCCCGGACTACGGGCGCGACGAACGTTTCCAGCGTCACTACGCCGAAGCGGCCAAGGATCTCGACGCGTGGCCCGAATTCGTCGACAGGTTCCTGTCCGGCGACGAGGCGCACTACCAGAAGGCCGTCGCCGAATTCGGGGAGTCCGCATGAGTGACATCAGTCGTGCCGAAGTGGCCGTCGTGGCCTGTGCCGAACTGTTCCGCGGCGACGGCGAAATCGTGGTGAGCCCCATGGGTTTCATCCCGTCGCTGGGCGCCCGGCTCGCCAGGCTGACGTTCGAGCCGGACATCCTGCTGTCCGACGGCGAGGCGTACCTGATGACCCCGGACGCCGTCGTCGAAGGCTGGCAACCGTTCCGCAAGGTCCTCGACACCGTGGTACCGCGCGGAAAACGGCATGTGGTGATGGGTGCCAACCAGATCGACGGCGAGGGCAACCAGAACATCTCGGCGATCGGCGACCATTCCCAGCCCAAGAAACAACTTCTCGGCGTGCGCGGCGGACCGGGAAACACGGCCAACCACCGGACGAGTTACTGGGTCCCGCGGCACAGCAAGCGGGTCTTCGTCGATCAGGTCGACGTCGTGTCCGGCGTCGGCTACGCCAGGGCACGCGAGGCAGGGCTGCGGCACCACGACGTCCACCGCGTCGTCACCAACCTCGGCGTCCTCGATTTCGGCGGCGAAGACCACGCGCCAAGGCTGCTTTCCGTGCATCCGGGCGTTTCGGTGGACGAGGTCGTCGAGGCGACGTCGTTCCCGCTGATCACCGACGGAGTCACCGAGTCCCGGCTGCCGACCGAGACCGAACTGCTCCTGATCCGCACCAGCCTGGATCCGAAGTCTCTGCGGGACAAGGAAGTTCCGTCATGAAGACGGCACTGACCGAACTGGCCGGGATCCGGCACCCGATCGTGCAGACCGGGATGGGCTGGGTCGCCGGGCCGCGGCTGGTGTCCGCGACGGCGGAAGCGGGCGGCCTCGGCATCCTCGCGTCCGCGACGATGACCTACGACGAACTGGCGGCGGCGATTAAGGAGGTCAAGAGCCGCACGTCCGAACCGTTCGGGGTCAACCTCCGCGCGGACGCCGACGATGCCGCGCGCCGGGTCGAACTGCTCATCAGCGAAGAGGTTCGCGTCGCGTCCTTCGCGCTCGCGCCGAAGAAGGACATGATCGCGCGGCTCAAGGACAACGGCGTCCTCGTCGTGCCTTCGGTCGGCGCGGCCAGGCACGCGGAGAAGGTCGCGGGCTGGGGTGCCGACGCCGTCATCGTGCAGGGTGGTGAGGGCGGCGGGCACACCGGCGGGGTCGCGACGACGCTGCTGCTGCCGTCGGTGCTGGACGCGGTCGATATCCCAGTGGTCGCGGCCGGCGGCTTCTTCGACGGCCGGGGGCTGGCCGCCGCGCTCGCCTACGGGGCGGCTGGGGTCGCCATGGGCACCCGGTTCCTCCTGACGAGGGAAAGCACCGTCCCGGAGGAGATCAAGCAGGCGTACCTCGCCCATGATCTCAACGGCACCGTCGTCACCCGGAAGGTGGACGGGATGCCGCATCGCGTGCTCCGGACGGAACTGGTCGACGCGCTCGAGTCCGCCGGTCCGGTGAGCGGCCTCGCCCGCGCCGCCCGCAACGCCGCGAAGTTCCGGAAACTGACCGGGCTGTCGTGGCGCTCGCTGGCCACCGAGGGGCTGCGGATGAAACGCGGCGGCGACCGGACCTGGTCGCAGGTCCTGATGGCCGCCAACACGCCGATGCTGTTGCGAGCCGGGCTCGTCGAGGGCGATCGGAGCGCCGGGGTACTGGCGTCCGGGCAGGTCGTCGGCCTGCTCGGCGACCTGCCCGCGGTCGGCGACCTGATCGAGACGATCGTCGACGACGCAACCGGCATCCTGCGGCGGCTGGCCTCGGAGTGAAGGTCCGGGCACGCTGTGCTTGACTTCGGCCATGATCTCGGAGAGTCGTTGTCCGGTCGAGGACGGTGAGCTGTACGTCCGCAGCACCGGCGAAGGGCCGCTTCTGCTCCTGATCGCGGGCGGGCTGGGCTCGGCGGACACCTTCCGGGCGATGACGAAGCTGCTCGCGGACGACTACACCGTCGTCACCTACGACCGGCGCGGCCACTTCCGCAGCACGGACACCAGCACCGGCCCGGTCAGCGTGCCGAAGCAGGCCGACGACGCCCACGCGGTGCTCCAGCACGTCGGGGGTGCCCCCGCGAGCGTGTTCGGCACCAGCGCGGGCGCCATGATCGGTCTCGACCTCGTGGCCCGTTACCCGGACGCGGCGACCGTGCTGGTCGCGCACGAACCGCCGGCCATCCAGCTGCTGCCCGACGCGCTCGGCTGGCTCGACGAAGCCAACGCGCAGGTCCGGCTCGCGCAAGCGGGCGACCTGATGGGGGCGTTCAAGCGGTTCACCGACGGTATCGCCGGCGCCGCGCTGCCCGAACTGCGCGCGATCCGGCTGCCGAACGAGGAGGACTGGAAGCGGCTGTTCGGCCGCGAACTGGCCGAAATCCTCGACTACCTTCCCGATCTGCGGGCACTGCGGCGGAGCAGGACCGAGATCGTCCCCGTCGCCGGTGTCGGCAGCCGAGGGCACTACCACTACCAGCCCGCGAAGATCCTCGCGCTCGAACTGGGGTTGCCGTTCACGGAGATGCCCGGCGCGCATCTTGCGCCCCAGCGGAATCCCGCCCAGTTCACCGAAGCGCTGCGCGATCTGCTCGAGGCCTGAAGCGGCGGGGTCGGGGTGGTCGTGGGGGGGGGGTTGGGGTTTTCCCCCCACCCCCCCCCCCCCCCCCCCCCCCCCCACCCACCCCCCCCCCCCCCCACCCCCCCCCCCCCCCCCCTCCTTCCCCCCCCCCCCCCCCCCACCCACCAGCTCCGAGGCCGGTCCCCCGTCGGCGCCGTCCTTTTCGCTATCGCAAACG